>JBDTAT010000250.1:0-2906 GCA_039924505.1 Bryobacteraceae bacterium | reverse complement strand
CCCGGCGGACCCTACTATCCACCGGGTTTCGGAAACACCATTTGGAAAGGCTGAGTGGCCACTCGCATTTCTCTCCGGTTTCAAAATAGCAGATGAAATGCCAGTTCCGAACCGGGTGTTTTGCAAGTAGCTGATTTAATTGGAAATTGAGTTGAATTTCGCTTGTGACGCTCCCGGGGGCGGCATCAAAATCCGCAGAAACCCGGAAAAATCCAACGTTAAACCTGTGAATCGCTGGGGGCGTTAGGTGTAGGGAAGGTTTTCGACATGTGGTCGTGCCAGGTGAGGGTTTCCTCGTCCACCAGCGCCCATAGCACGCCGAGGCCAAGGGCCATCAGGCTGACACAGGTTCCCACCATGCGGTAAAAGCGCTGTTCGCGGCTGGGTTCGTGGCCGTCGAAGTTCAGAAGGCGTAATGCGGCCCAGCGCATGCCGGGCGTGTCGCCGTCGCCCAGGCAGAACAGAAAGTGATAAAAAAGCGCCAGTAGGATAGCAATGCCCGCGAAGAACGGGACGGTCTGACGGTTCAGGACGATATCGCCGCCGCCGAGCGAAAACGTGACCAGGAACAGGCCGAGCGCCATCACGACCATGCTGATATCCAGGCAGTTGGCGATGGCGCGATGAATCCGTCCGGCAACTGGCGCTCCGCAACCGACGGCCTGATCCGCAATCGCGGAACCGCGATCCATTGAGGGGACGAAGAAATCGAGACTCTGCTGGCCGGCGGAAGATCCACGGGTTAGCGGACGGGGCGCTCGGACTACGTGGTTTTCCGGCGCCTGACCGGCCGGTTTCGCCGGGCGCGCCAGCACATCCCGGCGGGACGGGGATCCAGCGGGCGTCGGCATCATTTGCGGCATTTCATGGAACAGCGTGCGCTGATACGATGCATTGGCGCGAACCGGCGATGGAGCGGGTTGCTCCGTCGGAGAGTAGGCCGACGGAGCGTAAGCCGGGGCGGTGGCGGTGGTCAGCGGATATGACTCGGGAGCCGAACGGCCTTGGCGCAGCCGACGCTGGCACCGGTGACACCGATGCTCGTCGCCTTGGTTATTCGCTCCACAGTAAGAACAGTCCATCGGATCGTCTCCGGTATTAAATCTTCGCCATGCCTTCGAGCGGTACAGTCGGCGTCTCTTGGGCAACCGCTCCCTTACGGTCACGGCTCGGAACGGGCAACCGCTCTCGGAACGCAGGGGCTGCGGCTCGGATTTGTTGCAGCCGGTGGCGGCGGCGTGCTACGGTGCTTGGTTGAAGCTCCCTTTTCACCAACCGTCCAGTACCACCACCATCCTAAGTAACATATTCGGCGGAATTTGTCACGAACTTTATTCCCCGGGGGCGTGCCACGTAAGCTTGCTTACATTTTTGGCAATAAATGTTTTGGCCCAGGCGCCGCCGTTCGTGGCGCCGCCAGTTCCGCAGCCGGGTCCGGTGACGACGAATCCGAATATCCGCCTCCGGATTCCGCATCCAAACGCGCCGCCGCCGGATGAGTACCGGGCGGAAGCGGTCACGGAGGAGGCGGACGGCCCGCTGCGGCACTTACGGGGACACGCGGTACTTGAGACCTCCGACCTGATACTAAAAGCCGACGAGATCGATTACAACGCGGACACCTATGACGCAGTGGCGCGCGGCCATGTGGAGTATCAGAATTATCTCAGCGGCGAGATTTTGAAATGTGACCACGCGGATTACAACACCGATACGGAGACGGGCAAATTCTACCTTGTGAACGGGACGTCGCCGACGCAGATTCAGGCGCGGCCGGGATTGTTGACCACGTCGAATCCGTTTTACTTCGAGGGGAAGTGGGCCGAGCGGCAGGAGGAAAAATATATCGTCCACGACGGATTCGTGACGGATTGCAAATTGCCGTCGCCGTGGTGGGTGCTGCGGGGGCCGAAGTTCGACGTCATTCCGGGAAACCGCGCGATCGCCTACCACGCGACGTTTGTGCTGCGCAAAATGCCATTGTTCTGGATGCCGGCTTTCTACAAGTCGCTGAAGAAAGAACCGCGGCGCAGCGGGTTTCTGGCGCCGAACATCGGCAACAGCTCGCAGCGCGGCCGGATGCTGGGGGCCGGCTATTACTGGGCGATCAACCGCAGCTACGATCTGATGTACCGGGGCCAGTATTTCACGCAGCAAACCTTCGCGCATACGGTGGGTTTTCGCGGCAAGGTGAGCGAGACCACGGATTTCAATTTCAATTTATATGGCGTGAACGACCACGGGGTGCAGAACGGGAACAGCGTGCTGAAGGCCAGCGGTTATCAGTTCTGGTTTGGAGCGAAATCGGATTTAGGACACGGATGGGAGGCGCGGGCGGATGTAAATTACCTTAGCTCGCTGCTGTTCCGCCAGGAGTTCGCGCAATCGTTCAATGAAGCGATTTTTTCGGAGTCGCATTCGGTGGGCTACGTGGATAAACACTGGAGCAGCTTCTCGTTCTACGGAGTGCTGGACCGGGACCAGAACTTTCTGAGCACGGCGAAGGACAACTCCATCGTGATCCGCAAGCTGCCGGAGTTCGATTTCGCGAGCCGGGAACGGCAACTGGACACGCCGGTGATTCCGGTATGGGTGTCGCTCGACTCCGAATTCGGATTGCTGGATCGCACACAGCCGGGTTACCAGACGCGCCAGTTCGTGCCACGCGAGGACTTTGCGCCAAGGGTGACAACGGCGTTCCACTGGGCGGGTATTTCGCTGATGCCGAGCTTCACGGTGCGCGAGACGGGGTGGGGATCGTCGTTTCAAAATGGCAGCGTAGTGGGCGCAAATATCCTGCGCGGCTCACGGCAGGTGGATGTGGACTTGATTTTGCCGTCGCTGGAGCGCACGTTCAAGGCTCCGAAGTGGATGGGCGACAAAGTGAAGCACGTGATTGAGCCGCG
>JBDTAT010000249.1:0-3286 GCA_039924505.1 Bryobacteraceae bacterium | reverse complement strand
GTCTCAATGTACGGGCTGCCGAACTGGCTAGCCTCGTACCGGGCGAAGAAAATTACCCGGCGGGCCTTTTCCGTGTAGCGTTCAAACATAAGTCCTGCTATTTCCCCTGCTATCCTTCGAGCCGGCTGGAGCGCGCCTCGAATTGGGCGGCCCCGGCCAGGTACGCTTCGGCTCCCGCCAGCGCGCCATTCTCGAGTTTCAAGACGCGATCGCCGCGCCGCGCGAACGACAAATTATGGGTCACGTAAATGGAGGTAAGACGGTGAGTCCGGTGCAGGTCTTCGAGGAGGGTCATAATCATCTCTCCCGTCTTGAAATCGAGATTGCCGGTCGGCTCGTCGGCGAGCAGCACACTGGGACTTCCCATCAGCGCGCGGGCCAGAACCACCCGTTGCTGTTCGCCGCCGGAAAGTTCACCCGCGCGGTGCGAGGCGCGGTTCCGCAATCCGACTTCATCTAACCCCGCCAAGGAAACCGGCGCCGCATCGGCGCGGCGGACGCCCCGGATCAACAGCGGCATCATCACGTTTTCCAGCGCCGTAAACTCCGCCAGGAGAGACTGAATCTGCCATACGAATCCGATCTCGCGATTTCTAAATTCCGCCAGATCCGCTTCCGAAAGCCGTGCAATGTCCTGTTGTCCGAAGTATATCGTACCCTCCGTCGGCCTGTCCAGACCGCCCAATAAATGAAGCAGGCTGGACTTGCCGGCTCCGGATTCGCCGACCAGCGACAATCGTTCGCCGCGCGCGACTTCCAGATTCAGGCCGGAGAACACGCTCAGATCGCTGGCTCCGGAGCGGTAGCGCTTGGCGAGGCCAGTGACCCGCACCGCGACGCTGGGGTCGTCTTGCATGGTTATGCTTTCGAGGAACTCGCGCAAAACGAAGCGCGCCGCGCCCATTGCGCTGTTGAGCAATTCGCGCACCACGGAATCGCCGAGTACGGACAAGTCGACTGAGTCCCTCTTTCCGTTGCCGCCGCAGCCGGCGGCGTGTGTGCTTGTGCCGACATCCTTCACCTTTAACGCTAACATCCTTTTCTGTATTTCGGAATGGGAGAAGCTCAGTGATCTAATCGGGCGAGGGCATGGGGCGTGTGAAAGTTGCTTCATGGAAATTGGCGTAACCCTTTGGGTCATGAACCTGTCTAATCTCCGAATGCGTTGTGGCTGGCGAATTGCAGGGATTGATCGCGAAATGACGATACGTCAGGATGGAGGAATCATGAGAAGCTTTCGGAATCTCGGGTTTGTGCTTGCGGCGTCGATGATGATGCTGGGTGGTTTGGACACAGCCAAGGCCCAGAACAACACACTAACGGTGAGTTCGGGCGCGACGATTAACCTGACGGCTCAGGTGGGGTCGACGAGCACGCAGCCGGTATTCGTCTCGGTGGGGACGACGTCGTCCTCGCCCGTGCAGTTTTCCTACGGGGTCAGCTCGGGGTCGAATGTGAGCTGGCTGATAGTGCAAACCAGCGGCGGAACGCCGTCGAATCAAACCACTCCGGATATACTGGGCGTGTCGGCCAACCCCAGCGGGCTGGCAGCCGGGCCGTACACGGGAAGCATTGTCCTGACAGAGACGGGCATTCCGAACAATCCTCTGGTCATCACGGTAAATCTCACGGTGGTGGGCGCAGGGACGACGGGCATCGTCGCGACGCCGAATACGCTGAACTTCACAGCGTCAACCGGATCGGTCGCGCCGGCGCCGCAGCCGGTGGTAATTGGCACGACGGGATCGGCCGTCAGTTTCAACGTTTCGGCCACCTCCATGAATAACTGGCTGCAATTCACACCGACCACGACGGGGACTACGGGAACGTCGTCGGCCACCGTTACGGTGAGCGTGAATCCGAGCGTGGTCGCGCCTTCCGCGACCCCTTACATGGGTACGATCACGATTACACCGACGACTCCGGGAGTAGGGGCGATCACGGTGCCGGTGACGCTGACGGTGAGCGGGAATCCGACCTTGAATTTGCAGAGCACGGACACGTTCCAGTTCTATTATCAAATCGGAAGCAGCGCGCCGCCGGTGCAGCACATCACGGCGTCCAGCACCGGCGCTCCGATCGATTTTTCGGCGTCCTTCACGCCGGACCAAGGCGTGAATTGGCTGGTGATCAGCCCACTGGGAAGCAATCCAACGCCGGGGACACTGGCGCTTTCGGTCGCGTCGAGCGTTGCCGCGATGTCCGCCGGGACTTATACAGGGACGATTACGATTTCCGCGCCGGGCGCGGCCAATCCGGTTGTGACCTACAAGACGTCGCTGCTGGTGACGACATTGCCGGTGTTAACCGTGAGCGGTCCGCTTGCGCCGTTTGTCTACCAGACGGGCACCACGCCGCCAGCCAATCAGACGGTGCAGATCGGCACGACTTCGGGACAATCCGTACCGTACACGGCGTCGATATCGTTCGCTCCGGGGGAGAATTGGCTGACGATTGGACCTATCAGCGGGGCAGCGACGCCGGCGAATCTGACATTGAGCTTGAATCAAGCTGGTTTAGCGGGACTGGCGCCCGGTAATTATCTGGCGAATGTATCCATCAGTTCTCCGAACGCAGGCAACGTCTATGTTTTCAAAGTATTTCTCGGCGTAAGCGCGGGCACCATGCTCAGCGCCACTCCGGGCGCGCTGACGTTTAATTATCAAACCACGCAGGCGCTGCCGGCCGCTCAGACGCTGAGCATCGCCAGCACGTCCGCGGTGCTTCAATATACAGACGCCGCGAATCCAAACGCTTGCGGCGGCAGCACGACGTGGTTAACGTTGAACCAAACCAGCGGGACCACCCCAGGGAGTTTGGGAGTGAGCGTGAATCCGACGGGCATCGCAGCGCCGCAGAGCTGCACGGGAGCGGTGTCGGTGGCGGCGCCAGGATCTGGAAACAGTCTCAGTATTCCTGTAACGTTCAACATCAGCGCGACACCGCTGTTAAATGTCACGCCGCTGGCGCTATCGTTTACGGTCCCGTCGGGGACCGCGCCGTCGGCTTCGCAGAGCGTGGCGTTTACGGCGACCGACAACAGCGCGGGTCTCGCATTCACGGCGATTACGAATACAAGCTGGATTGTATTCTCACCGAACACGGCCGCGACGCCATACAATTTGCCGGTGCGTGTGGATCCGACGGGACTCACGCCGGGCAACTACTCTGGCACAATCACGGTGACGTCGACCACCGGATTGCCGGCTGGGCAGAGTGTTACGATTGCGGTTTCCTTGACGGTCACCTCGAACGTGACGGTGAACGTGACGCCGGCTGCGCTCAC
>JBDTAT010000248.1:0-4330 GCA_039924505.1 Bryobacteraceae bacterium | reverse complement strand
CGACGTTCTGAATACCGCGCACGCAAACCACATCCGCGTGGTCGGCCGGTTCGATTTTAGCAAGACCGGTAAGCGGGTCTTCGATGCGCACCCGGAGTGGTTTTTCCGGAAAGGCGACGGCCAGCCGGTGGTTTACAACGGGCTCTATTCAACTTGCATCAACGGCGGTTGCTACCGCGTTCAGGCCGTGAAGATTCTGACTGAAGCCTTGGAAAAATACGACGTGGATGGGCTGTTCTTCAATATGTTCGGCAATCAATCGCGCGATTATAGCGGCCACGACGTCGGACTCTGCCACTGCGCTGTCTGCCAACGCAAATACCGGGAAATGTTCCATAAGGATTTGCCGCTGAGGGCGGACGACGACTACCGGAAGTTCATGTTCGCGTCTTCCCGCGAGGTGGCTGCCGCGATCGGAAAACTGATTCGTGAGAAACGCCCGCACGCCGGCTATTTCAACTATCTTTTGGAATCGACCGACGGCATTATGTCGGAATCGAATACCGCCGTCAGCCGTCCGCTTCCGCTTTGGCCGTACTCGGCCAGCGACAACGTGAACCGCGCCCGCAATAGCGAGCCGGGAAAAATGTCGGTCAACCTGTGCATGCAATTTGTAGATTATTCGTGGCGCTTTGCCACCGTTCCCGGGCACGAGATTGCATTGCGCCTGTGGGAGAACGTGGCCAACGGAGGTGCGCTCGCCTTTGAAGTAAATGGCACTCTGGACCAGCAGGACCGCCAGGCGATTGAAACCGCCAAGCCGATTTTCCGCTGGCTCGCAGCCAACGAGCAGTATTACGCCGGCCAGGAAAATGCGGCGCGAGTCTTGTTGCTCGGACATTCGGACAAGCTGGGCCACGCGGTCCGGCAAGATTCCTATCGCGGAATCTTCCGGCTGTTGAGCGAGGAGCATATTCCGTTTGCGGTTTCCGACAATATGGACTGGTTGGGAAAACGGAAGTTCAATCTGGTCATCGCGACCGATTGGTCCCCTCCGGAATTGAAACAATACGTCGCGGATGGAGGCCGCGCGCTGGTGGTGAGCCCGCACCCTCCGGAGTTCGCATCCATGCCCGTCACGCGAACCTTGGACGATGTGAAGGGATACATCCGCGTGCGCGATCACGCGCGATACCCGTCATTAAAGGATACGGATCTGCTTCTGCTGGATGGCCCTTTTCCCGAACTCGCCGATGAAGCCGGGGCCTCGCTGACCTTGGTTCCCCCGTCGATGATCGGACCACCGGAGTTCGTTCACATCGACATGAAAGATACCAATACTCCGGGCATCGCCTTTCAACAGATCGGAAAAGGCAACTTTACTTGGATACCCTGGGATTTGGGCGGCCTGTATTATCACCTGAGCCTTCCCGCCCATGCAGGTTTATTTCGAGATGTCGTGGATCGCCTGATGCCGGAGCGCCAGTTGCGCACCAGCGCCCATCCGTTAGTCGAAACGACGCTGATGAAACAGAGCGGCCGCACTCTGCTGCACCTGATCAATCTGAGCGGACATTCCGATACCGCCTACCATTCGCCAGTTCCGATGGAAAACATCCGGTTCGACATTGCGGGAGATTTCAAAACCGCCAGAACGATTCGCACTCCGGGAGTTCTTCCCGTGCGATCTCACCGCGGACGCACAACCTTTGTCGTGCCGCTGCTGTCCGATTACGAACTGGTGGTTCTCGAATGACCCGCCGCGCAGCCGGAGCACTCACCTCTTCAGGGAGGACCGGCGCCCAGCTTCCAGATATGCGGTAAGGACGGGAACATAAGCGACGAAGGACTTTGGGTCATAGTAGCTGGCCCAGCGTGTTTCCATGCCGCCCTCCATCCCATGATCCAAGGGAAACAGCCCATCGGAAGTTTGATGGGCGACCTCCCTCCGAACGGCTCGCAGCAGCTTCTGAACCATTTCATCGCCATCTGGAGCCACCTTAGCGACGCGAGTCGATATCCAGGCGTGGTAGAACACGAAATGCCGGTCTCCACCGCCCATCCCGTTTTGGATGTCGCCTGTATCCGGGCTCATATTCGCGAGCGTGGCGTGGGCCATACGGATGGCGAGGTCTTTCACGCGCGCATCTCCGCTGGTCTCATACAACGTCACGAGACCGCGCAGGGCGTAGTTCGAAAGGTTCCAGTTCCAGTCGTCCCCCGCGACGCGCCCCCGTTCGTCGAAACGCTCGCCGGTCCACTTGCTCATGGCGAGCGCCCAGTCAAGGTACTGGCGATCTCCCGTCTCGCGATAGCAATAGGCCAGCGCTTCCATGAAGTTTGAGGTGTCCACACCAGCAAGCTGAGGGCTCCGCTGATGCTTGATTTTGTCCCAGTCGTGAGGGATCCCCCGTTCGTCGAACATGTGTTGATGAAAGCTGCGGATCGTCATTACTACCTCGCGCCGCATCACGGGATTCAGCATCACGTGGCTACTGACGAGAGTGCCGGTCGCCCGCTGATAGCGAGGATGAATCCAGTCCAGTTCGTCGAACAGGTGGCGGCGCGTGTGGAACATGCGCCCCTGGTTTTCGTCGGATTTGGAAAGCTGCACATCCCAGATGTACTGCGCTGAATCACGGGCGCAGCGAAGAAAACGAGCGTCTCCGGTGCGCCAGTAATGATACAACGGCGCCAGCGGGCTGTTTCCGTTGCTGGCCTCCTGTGTTCCCATGTTCCGGTTGATGTCCCATTCCCGATACCACTCGCCCCAGAATAATGTCCCGCGCCACTGGTCCCGCAGAAGCCACTCGCCCGATTTCCGGATCGCGGGGGCAAACTCTCCAAACGTAACTGGATCGCCCTGTTCCGGGAGAGCCTTCACATCCGAATAGTATTGGGGAGGCAGCACGATATCCAGCGGGGCCAGGGATTCCGCGGCGTTTTCCGCCGAACCGGAGGCAATTACAGATCCTGCGAACGTTCGCGACATCCCGTTGTAGAACAGCCGGTGGATGTCCGGCGCCGGTCCTGAATAAAAGCCGCCATCGGGTGGCATGTCGAGGCCGCCAATCATAACGGCCCGACGATTCTCGACAATCCGCATGCCCGCGCCTTTTCCAAGATCGCGGATAAAGTTCGCGGTTACCGCCAACGTTTGTGGCATCGCGATCAACAGGCGGTCGGCGGAAGGCGCGGCTGCGATCGCCTTCGCCGCCAGCGGAAGCCGCAAAGCGTACCTCTGCAGCCAGGTTTTGGTTCCGGTGAGATTCGTCAGCCTCCACGCATAGCGGATTTCAGGAGATAGCGCGGAAATAAAGAAACGCAGTTCGCAATCGAAACGCCGGCCCGGCTCCTCCCTCTTAGGGTCTTTTCTGAAATTCTTGCCCACGTAGCCGCGAAGCAGAAGGGTTGCGTGCGAAGGCCCCTGATCCTCTACGGACACGCCAGAGAGCGTGAAGTCTCTGAGATATGTGCCCCATAAGAGGCCCCGCGCGTCTGCGATCAAATCCACGGACCAATTCCCAGAGAGCAGCGCCTTGCCGTGGTCGAGCAACTCAATCCTTCCGGGATTGGCGATGGTCAACCTCACGGACCCCGTCTCGACGGAAATCACGCCCTGAGTCTGGTGCAGCCGGAGTTCGGCTCCCGGCGGCTTGCCGGAAGTCTCCAGGCGAACCGGAATTCTCGCGTGGGCTCGAACGCCCACCAACGCGGAGAGGCGAACCCAGTTCACATTGCCTTCGGGGTCATTGGATTCAGGCTCAATGCTGGCCTTCAGCGGTTGACCATCCGATCGGAGAAGAACCAGCGTGGCGGCTTCCGCAGGCGGCATGGGCGGTATTGGGATTCCCTGCTCCAACAGGGAGTTTTTTCGCGTCAATCCGTCCCGTTCGACAATGGTGCCGGTCGTGATTAACCGCGCGTGCAGCAGCACCTGCGCAAAAAGGAAAATGACAACCACGCCAACTGTGGCCGGTTGCCGCCGGTGTCGTAACGAAATGTAATTCATATATCGATGCTTTGAAGAATCCAATGATCAAACCGCCGGTCAAAACGTCAGCCGCATTCCGAGTTGCATCGTGCGCGGCAGATTCGCCTGTGACGTGATCCGGCCGAAGGCAGAGCTGGTAGGGGTCACGTTTGGCGCGCCCCAGTTCGGGTGATTCAGCGCATCGAAAGCGTCGGCACGGATCTGCAGGTTGAAGTTCTCCGCAATGCGAACGCGCTTATTTAAAGAAAGATCGACGTTATTGACTCCAGGCGCTCGCGCGTCCGGGACGGCCAGGGGGAAGTACTTATATTGATACGACGTGTTCGGTTGATCGGCTGCCTTTGTGTCGAAGACGGACGTATTGATCCAATGCTGAATGTTCTGACCGCCGGCGAC
>JBDTAT010000247.1:0-3285 GCA_039924505.1 Bryobacteraceae bacterium | reverse complement strand
CTGGATCGGGCGGTTCGAGAGGCGGCAACGGCTCAGGTCCAGGTTCGGGCTTTGGCTCCGGGTCAATGGGCTCGCCGTCCCATTCAGGGTCGTTGAAATGGTGGTGCGCCTGGACGAAGTCGTAGATGGTGAAATAATCCTTGCCATCGTAGAGCCGCGTGCCACGGCCGATAATCTGCTTGAACTCGATCATGGAATTGATGGGGCGCATCAGCACGATGTTGCGGATGTTGTGCGCATCCACTCCGGTTGAGAGCTTCTGCGATGTCGTCAGGATGGTGGGGATGCTTTTCTCGTTGTCTCGAAAAGCACGGAGATGCTGTTCGCCCAGCGCGCCGTCGTTTGCAGTGACGCGCTGGCAGTAGTTCGGATCGTTGCCGGTCTTCATCTGGTTGATGAGGTCGCGGACGGCCAGCGCGTGGTCCTGCGTGGCGCAAAAGACCAACGTCTTCTCGTTCTGGTCGATCTCGGCCATGAACAGCTTCACGCGGTGCGCTTCGCGTTCCCGGATCTCGATGATCCTGTTGAAGTCGGCCTCTTTGTAAAGCTTGCCGGCCTCCACTTCGCCTTCAACCAGCGTGTCGTCGGGCGTGTAAACATACTCGTCGAGCGTGGTCGAAATCTGCTTCACCTTGAACGGCGTGAGGAAACCGTCGTTGATGCCTTCCCGGAGTGAGTAGATATACACCGGATCGCCGAAGTACGCGTAGGTGTCCACGTTGTCCTTGCGCTTGGGCGTGGCGGTGAGGCCGAGCTGCACCGCAGGCGCGAAATAGTCGAGAATGCCGCGCCAGGTGCTTTCGTCGTTGGCGCCTCCCCGATGGCACTCGTCGATGACAATGAAGTCGAAGAAGTTCGTCGGATACTCGCCGAAATAGGGCGACGGCTGGCCGTCCTTCGGAGGCCCGCTCATGAAGGTCTGGAAGATAGTGAAGAATATACTTCGGTTTTTAGGCACCCGGCCTTTCTTGCGGATGTCAGCGGGCTTGATCCGCACAAGCGCATCTTCAGGGAAGGCGGAGAATTGAGTGCAGGCCTGATTGGCAAGGATATTGCGATCAGTGAGGAACAAAATGCGCGGACGGCGGCCTGGTTCCCGGCTCAGATTCCAGCGGCTGTAAAAAAGCTTCCATGCGATCTGGAATGCGATAAAGGTCTTGCCGGTGCCCGTGGCGAGCGTGAGGAGGATGCGCGCATCGCCGCGGGCGATGGCTTCGAGCACTCGTTCGACGGCGATGTCCTGATAATAGCGAACTTGGAAATAGCCGCCCCTATCTTCGAACGGCACGGCGGCGAAACGGTTGCGCCACGCGTTTTCTTCGGCAAAGGTCAAATTCCAGAGTTCGTCCGGTGTGGGATAGCGCGGCACTTCGCCTTCCGTGCCGCCCGTCATGTCGATGCCGTAGACGCCTTGGCCGTTGCTGGAATAGGCGTAGCGGGCGGCGAGCTTTCCGGCATAATCCTTCGCCTGCGCCACGCCTTCTGTAAGCGGTTCGTCCCACGCCTTGGCCTCGACGACGGCCAGTTTGTGGTTGCGATATACGAGCACGTAATCGGCGATCGACGGCTTGCCGCGCCGCACATTCCCGGCGCTGCGGCCCTCGATGCGGCCGAGCGTAATGGGATACTCGCGCAGGATGCGGCTGCCCTCCATCACGCCCCAACCGGCCGCCTTTAGGGCGGGGTCAATGTGCTCGGCTCTGGTTTCGGCTTCGTTCATGACTCGGGCGGCTTGCGGTTTTTCGGACGAGCGGCGTTTTGCAGCCGTTTCGCGGCCCGATCAAAGTCCGCGTCCACCGGACGCGGCTGGGCATCTTCGATGATACGGTAGCGGCCGTATTCCCGCTCGGCTTTATCCTTTGCAACCTGAGCGGAAATCTTTCCGGCATGGTCCAATAATTCGCGGCCGGAAATCTTGAGAAACTCGTCCAGCTTCGCGATCCAGTCTCGCATGGTCATGGGCCTGCGGTCGAGCGCCTGTAGCTCGGCAAACTCAATGTAGAGACTGACGATTCTGTTTAAGGTATTCAGCTCGTTTTCGTTCAGGTAATTCTTGGCCACGGATACGTCGGTCTTGAGAATGAGGCCGCCGGAGCGCGTCGTCAGCAGGCCCATTCGTGGCTTGGCTGCATCCGCCCGGTTGTGGATGACTTCCGCCGCCGTGTGGCCATGCGCGGCCCAGTGCATTTTGTTCTGAACGGTCGCAAAGAATTTTTGCGAGACGGCTGCGTTGGGCGTATAGTCCACGCTGGTCGAATAAATATCGAGAATCTTCTGAGGAACTCGCGCAAAACGGAGTGCGGCGCGAAGCAGTTCCTGCCTCACTTGGTGGTGCGCGCCGCACCCTTTGCGCTTTTGATAGAAGCGCCGTTCGGAGGAACGGATATCCCGAATGCGCTCCAGCAGCTCGTCAAAGTAGTCCGTGTGGCCCGGGCCGGGCGGATTCTTCAGCCGCTCGTCGTCCATCGTGAATCCCTTGACCAGATACTCGCTCAGGCGAGCCGTGGCCCACTGGCGGAATTGCGTGCCGCGATGGCTGCGGACGCGGTAACCGACCGCCAGAATAACCTCCAACCGGTAGTGGCGCAGCGCGCGGGAGACGTCGCGCGCGCCCTCGCGTCGAACTTGTAAGTAATCCTTACAAGTTGCCTCTTCCGGCAGCTCTCCCTCGTCATAGAGAGCCTTCAGGTGGATGGTCACGTTCTGCGGGGTGGTCTGAAATAGCTCGGCCATTTGGGCCTGGGTGAGCCACAGCGTCTCCTGGTCGAAGCGGCATTCGACACGCGTCCGCCCATCCGGGGTCTGGTAGAGGACGATGCTGGATTGTGGCGGGGTCTGATCTGGCATCGGGGCTTCTCTTATAGTTCCCCGCTGAAGGCTTGGTGCAGCAGGGACTTTTTCAGCGCGTCGAGCGCGGAGAGTTTTTGTTGGTAGATGGATTCGAGGCGCTGGGTTTCGGTGCGGAGAGCGTCAAGCGTCGTGACAATGACCTTCTGCCGGGCGAGAAGCGGCAACAGGAGAGGCAGTCTTTCTATTATGCCCATGTTCAGGCCTTCCATGATCGATCCTTTCGCTCTTTTCGCTAGGTATTTCTGTGCGATTGGATGATGGAGAAAATATGCATGCAGGAAATCCGGCAAGCATTTCCGATGGTCTAACAGCCCGTGGTAAAAGTCCGACAAAGTACTTTGCAAAGAGTACATTTGGCCGTAAGATTGTTTTATGGCAATGGGAACCCGCCGCCAGCGGGAACGACAGCAGGATCTCTGGATCGCAAGCAGCGAC
>JBDTAT010000246.1:0-3297 GCA_039924505.1 Bryobacteraceae bacterium | reverse complement strand
GCGGAATAAGTTTTCCGACAGGTTCTTCGAGTTCGACAAGGTGTAGCACCGCGGCGGACATTCGAGATCGGGACCGGCCTCCGGCACCAGCGCGCCGCCTTGGCTTCGGCCCATCCGAAAAGTTTTTGAGTCTTTCCCGAGCACGCCGGGCCGCTCGCCGTGATGGAGCGGTTCCTGCCGCGGCCCGCTGATGCACAATAGAGAATATGCCTTTTGTCAAAGTCGGCTCCCTGCGGGAGCTTCCGCCTGGCTCGGTCCTTGAAGCGAACTTCGGCGATGACAGCTACGCCGTTTGCAATCTCGGCGGCGAAATACATGCTCTTGGCGGCATCTGTCCTCACGCCGGCGGCCCGCTCGGCCAAGGCATGGTGCATGACAACATGCTGGTGTGCCCCTGGCATTCCTATGAATACGATATTCGTAGCGGCGAAAACGACGAGGACTCCGATATGAAAGTCGGAAAATTCTCCGTCCGCGTCGAAGGCGGCGACATCCTCATCGATATCCCCCGTGCCGGAACTGCCTGAAGTCGAAACCGTCGTCCGCTCGCTGGCCCCCCATCTTCCCGGCCGGCGGATTGTGGACGCCGAATTCCGCTCGCGCTTTGTCACCCCGGGCGGATTCGCAAAACTTCGCCGCCAGGTCGTCGGCCGCACCATCGTCGGCGTCGAACGGCGCGGCAAATTCATCCTCGTCACGCTCGACCACGGCCTTCTCGCGATTCACCTCGGCATGACCGGCAAGCTGCTGCTCGACGCCCCACGCACGCCCCACACCCGCGCCATCTTCACATTTGAAGATGGCATTCTGCTCTACGATGACAGCCGCCAATTCGGCCGCATTGAATGGAGCCTCCATCTTCCGCCGCGCATCGCCAAGCTAGGGCCGGAACCGCTGGAAATTTCCTTCGACGATTTCTACCATGCTCTGCACCGCCGCAAGACGCGCATCAAACCACTACTCCTGAACCAAACGTTCCTGCGCGGCCTCGGAAACATTTACGTCGATGAGGTTCTGTTCCGCTCCGGCATTCACCCCAACGCCATCGCCGCGCGTCTCAGCAAACCCCGCGCCCGCCATCTGCACCAATCGATTGGCGAGCTTCTCCGATTGGCGATTGAGTATCGCGGATCGTCCATCTCCGATTATGTCGACGCCGGCGGCAACCAAGGCAGCTTTCAGCTTTTACATCGGGTTTATGGAAAACAAGGCGAGCCCTGCTCAAACTGCGGCGCGCCCATTCGACGCATTGTCGTTGCCCAGCGCGGCACTCACCTCTGCCCCAACTGCCAGCGCCGCTAACCTTCCGCTGCTAGCAATATCGCATCCGTCACATTCGCCACCACGCGCATCGCTTTCACGTCATGCACCCGCACTAGGTGCGCGCCGTTCAAAATCGCTGCTGTCACCGCCGCCGCCGTCGCGAATTCGGTTTCGAGCTCGGTCTGCTGCGCCAGAAACTGCTTCCGCGACGGGCCCACCAGAATCGGCAGGTCCAGCCGCGCCAGCTCGCGCAAATGCGCCAGGATCTCGGCGTTCTGTTCCTTGCGCTTTCCGAATCCCAGCCCCGGATCCAGGATCACGCGATGCGGTTGCACTCCCGCCCGTTGCGCGCGGTGCGCGCCCGCATCCAGGTCTTTCAGAATCGTGCCCATCACGTCCTTCAGGGGAGGCAGCTTCGCCCACGTCTCCGGCGTCCCGCGCATGTGGTTCACAACTAGCCCCGCATCTCCCTGCGCCACCACGCGCCCCAGCAGCGGATCGAACGTCAACCCCGACGGATCGTTCACGATCTCGACGCCCAGCTCCAGCGCCTTCTCCGCCACCGCGGATTTATAGGTGTCCACCGCAACGGGAATCGACAGCTTCTCCCGCAGCCGCTTCAACACCGGAACCAATCGCCGCATCTCCTCGGCTTCCGATATCCGTTCCGATCCAGGCCGCGTCGATTCCGCTCCGATCTCGACAACATCCGCGCCCTCGTCCTCCATCTCCAGCGCGCGCGCGAACGCCCGGTCCGGGTCCGCATACTTGCCGCCGTCGGAAAACGAATCGGGCGTCACATTCAACACGCCTACGATCAGCGTGCGCGCGCCCATCGCCAGCGTGCGTTGCTTCAGTCTCCACTCATAGTGTTTGCGCATGGTGTACGGCGGATGTGTCCGGCTACAGCCTGACTTTCTTCCACTTCTTTCCCACCCGGATCGTGATTTCGCCGCCGCCCGCATACAGCATCCCGCTGTGCCGGGCGCCGTCGATCTCTACCGCTCCCGCCTTCAGCTTTCGTTCGGCGTCCGTCCGCGAGTCCACCAACCCCGCGCTCACCAGCATCTTGACCATCCGCACGCCTTCGGCCGACCGCGCGTCCTCCGGCAGATCCACCGTCTCGATGTCGTCCGGCGCGCCGCCCTGCCGCACCTCGCGCGTAAATGCTTCTTCGGCCGCGCGCGCCTCATCCGCGGAATGAAAATCCGTGACAATGCGCCGCGCCAGCTCCAGCTTCACCGGCATCGGCTCCCGGCGCCGCATCGCGTCGATCCCCGCCGCCGGAACGTCGGTCAACAATTCCCAGTAGCGGAACATCAGCGCGTCGCTGACGCTCATAATCTTGAAGAACATGTCCTTGGGCGGCTCGGTAATTCCGATGTAATTACCCTTCGATTTCGACATCTTCTCCACGCCGTCCGTGCCCTCCAGCAGTGGCGTCGTCGCCACCACCTGGGGCGCTTGCCCGTAATCGCGTTGAATCTGGCGGCCTACCAGCAGGTTAAATTTCTGGTCCGTGCCGCCCATCTCCACATCGCAGCGCAGAGCCACTGAATCGTAAGCCTGCGCCAGCGGGTACAGAAATTCGTGAAACGAAATCGGCACGCCATCCTTGTGGCGCTTGGAAAAATCGTCGCGCTCCAGAAGCTGCGCCACCGTATACTTCGAGCACAGCTTGATCAGTTCCTCAAACTTCATCGGCTCCAGCCACTCGCTGTTGAATCGTATTTCAGTCTTCGCCGGATCCAGAATCTTGAACACCTGCGACTTGAACGTATCCGCGTTCCGGTCGATTTCGGCGCGCGTCATCGCCGGCCGCGTGATATTGCGGCCGGTCGGATCGCCAATCAGCGCGGTCATGTCGCCAATCATATAAATAACGTGGTGGCCCAGATCCTGAAAGTGTTTCATCTTGCGCAGCAGCACCGCGTGGCCCAGATGCAGGTCCGGCGCCGTGGGATCGAAGCCCGCCTTCACGCGCAGCGGCCGCCCGGTCTTCAGCCGTTCCCGTAAATCGTCTTCCAGAATCAG
>JBDTAT010000245.1:0-4428 GCA_039924505.1 Bryobacteraceae bacterium | reverse complement strand
TGATAATCTGCGAGGTGCCGCGCAGCTCCAAGCCTTCAATGCGGCCGCGGCGCGAATTCAAATCGCCGATCACATCGCCCATGTAGTCTTCCGGAACCACCACTTCGACGCTCATGATCGGCTCCAGCAACACCGGCTTGGCCTTGCCCGCCGCAATCTTAATCGCCATGGAGCCGGCAATCTTAAACGCCATTTCCGATGAATCGACGTCGTGATAACTGCCGTCGTAGAGCGACACCTTCAAATCCGACATCGGGTAGCCGGCCAGAATCCCATGCTCCAGCGCCTCGACGATGCCCTTTTGCACGGCCGGAACGAATTCCCGCGGAATCGTGCCGCCGAAAATATCGTTCTCAAACTCGAATCCAGACCCGGACGGCAGCGGTTCCACGCGAATCTTCACGTGCCCGTACTGGCCGCGCCCGCCGGATTGCTTGGCGTGCTTGTAATCCGCCTCGGCGTTCTTCCGGATGGTCTCGCGGTAGGCGACCTGCGGCTTGCCGACATTGGCGCCCACGCCGAATTCACGCTGCATCCGGTCGACTATGATTTCCAGGTGCAACTCGCCCATCCCTGCGAGAATCGTTTGTCCGGTCTCGTGATCGGTAGTAACCCGCAGTGTGGGATCTTCCTGCACGAGCTTGCCGATGGCCATGCCCAGCTTGTCCTGATCGGCCTTGGTCTTCGGCTCAATGGCGAGCTGAATCACCGGCTCGGGAAAATCGATGGTCTCGAGCACCACCGGAGCCTTTTCGTCGCACACCGTGTCGCCCGTCACCGCCGTTTTCAATCCCACGGCCGCGCCGATATCGCCGGCCAGAATTTCGGGGACTTCCTCGCGCTTGTTGGCGTGCATTTTCACCAGACGCCCGATGCGCTCTCGCCGTCCTTTGGCCACGTTGTATACCGATTCACCCGCAGCCACCCGCCCCGAATACACTCGAATAAACGCGAGTTGGCCGACGAACGGATCGGTCATAATCTTAAACACCAGCGCTGAAAAGGGCTCTTTGTCGTCGCATTTGCGCTCGACGATTTCGCCCGGCTTGTCCGGATTCGTGCCTTCGACCGCCGGAATATCGATGGGCGAGGGCAGGTAGTCCACCACCGCGTCCAATAGATTCTGCACGCCCTTATTCTTGAACGCCGACCCGCAAATCACCGGGAAAATCTTCTGCGCGATGGTGGCCTTGCGAACTCCCGCCCGCAACTCGTCTTCGCTCACCGGCAGCCCCTCGACAAATTTGCTGAACAGTTGCTCGTCGAATTCGGATACCGCTTCCACCAGTTGCGCGCGGTACTGGCGCGCCTGCTCCACCAGATCTTCGGGAATCTCGACGTCGTCGTGAGCCGCGCCCAACGTCTCGTCATGCCAGATGCGCGCCTTCATCTTCACCAAATCGACGATGCCCTTGAACTGGTCCTCGGCGCCAATGGGAAGCTGAATCGGAACGGGACGGCACTTCAGCCGGTCCACAATCGTCTCCACCGAATGGAAGAAGTCCGCGCCCACGCGGTCCATCTTATTGATGAAGCAAATGCGCGGAACCCCATACTTGTCCGCCTGCCGCCACACTGTTTCCGATTGCGGCTGCACGCCTGCCACCGCGTCGAACACCGCCACTGCGCCGTCCAGCACCCGCAGGCTGCGTTCCACTTCCGCGGTGAAATCTACGTGGCCCGGAGTATCGATGATGTTGATGACGATATCGTTCCACTCGCATGTGGTCGCGGCCGACGTGATCGTGATGCCGCGCTCCTGCTCCTGCTCCATCCAGTCCATCACCGCCGTTCCCTCATGCACCTCGCCGATCTTATACGTGCGGCCGGTGTAGTACAGGATACGTTCCGTGGTGGTGGTTTTACCGGCATCGATGTGCGCCATGATGCCGATATTCCGCATTTTGTCGAGTGGTATGGTGCGAGCCATGATACTTATTCCGCCGCTCTACGCGCCGTTGCAGCTACCACCGGTAATGCGCGAAGGCCTTGTTGGCTTCCGCCATCCGGTGGACGTCGTCTTTCTTTTTGATGGCTCCGCCGCGCATGTTGGCGGCTTCGCCCAATTCGTTCGCCAGCTTGTCGGACATGCCCTTTTCGGGCCGCAGCCGCGCGTTCAAAATCAGCCAACGGATCGCCAAGCTGTTCCGGCGGTTTTGCGAAACTTCCACCGGCACTTGATAGTTGGCGCCGCCCACGCGCCGCGTCTTCACTTCGAGCAGCGGCTTGCAGTTTTCGACGGCCTTTTTGAATAGCTTTAGCGGATCGTCGTTGCTCCGCTCGCGAATCCGCTCCATCGCTTTATAGAAGATTCCCTGCGCGACGGCCTTCTTGCCGTCCCACATCATCGAATTGACGAATTTCTCCGCCAGCGTCGAGTTGTAAACCGCGTCCGCCTGAATCTCACGAGGCTCTGGTCTGCGTCTGCGTGGCATATCCGATTTACTCGCCCCCTACTTGGCCTGGCCCTTCGGCCGTTTGGCTCCATACTTCGATCTGCTCTGCTTGCGGTCGGCGACTCCGGCCGTATCGAGCGTACCGCGCACCACGTGGTAGCGCACGCCCGGCAAATCCTTGACGCGCCCCCCGCGAATCAGCACAATCGAGTGCTCCTGCAGGTTGTGCCCCACGCCCGGAATGTACGTCGTCACCTCGATACCGTTGGTCAGCCGCACGCGCGCCACTTTCCGCAGCGCCGAGTTCGGCTTCTTCGGCGTCGTCGTATACACGCGCGTACACACGCCACGCTTCTGCGGACACGCCTGTAACGCCGGACTGGCCGTCTTGTACCGCGGCGGCCTCCGCCCCTTTCGCACGAGTTGGTTAAACGTCGGCACGAATTTCCTCTCTACCCGTTCGTTCCCAGTGAAATCGCCGGCTTGATGGCGTAGCGTCTCATGCTAATCCCGGCGGCCATACCACGGCCCCTTCCGGAATCGCGCGGATCGCGAATCGATACTACAGACGAAGGCCGCTCAAACGGAAAGACAGCCTCCAAAAATTTGCGAGGGTGCTAGCTTCGGACTAGCCCATGCGACAAACGGCGTAAAGTCCGTTCGCACAGCGGGGCCGACCCCTGGCCGGGTTCTCCAGCCTGTCCAAGGCTACCCAACTCAAAAGTTACCGAGCTAGGCGAAAGAGAACGGTAGCACAGGAGCAGAAGATTAACTCGCTGGACCTTTTCAAGAATAGCCAACTATCGAAACGCTTGTCAAGCGCGGTGACGAATGGGTAGTGCATGAAAAGTGCGCTGACAAACCTGGCAGTCCGATTCCTCAGCGATCCTGAGCGCGCACGCGCTTCATGATGGTCGTCTTCATTTCTCTGCCGTCTGGCTTCAGGAATATGAGCGCATCCCCATCTATGGAGACTTGAATCGGATCTCCAACGATCATGCGTTGCCCGGCATCTTTGGTCTCGCGCGCGATGCAAACGAGGTCACCGACGTGGACTTTGAACAAAGTGAAATCGTGCTTCGAAGCCGCTAAAGCGGTCATCCAGAAAAAGAACGCAAGCGTGATCGCCATCAGCGCGCGCATTGTCATATTCTATCCAATTGCGAAGGAACGTCAGGCAAGCACGCAGCACCGGAAAGGTGAGTGGGACCGCAGACAACTGAGGCTGGCTTTCTGCCCGAGCCAGCCTCACCATGAAAATATGCCGACTGATCGAAGTGCCGCCTCGTGCTCTCAAGAAAATTATCTCCGTGTCAAGTCATTTATTACATGACCGAAATGTTCTCCGACTACTGGCGTGAACTACGATAAAATCAATCCGATGACGGCGAAGGGATGGAAAGGCACGGGGACCTATTATGGAGTGCGTGTCGGCGGAGCAAACGCCCGTCAATACTTCAAGCGAAACTGGACCAGTGTCGAAATCGAAGTAGACGGAGAGTTTCACAGTTTTAAGTTGAAGGAGTCCTTCTGGAACAAGTGCCCTGAGTTTCGAGGCAGTGCGCTTAAAGATTGGCAATTACGAAACAAACTCGCGCCCTGGCCTCGTTGGAAAACTCCCACAGTGGTATTGACGCCTCTCGGAGGGAATCGCCTTCGGCTGTCTCTGCCGTAACCAGTCAACGCACCTTTCAGACACTATGGGGTGCTCGGCGCTACAGCACGTCGGCGAAACCGCGCTTCAAATGCCGGAAAAACAGACCGCCGGCGATGAATGCGCCGGCCGACCAGGCGGTAAGAATGCCGAGTTCGATTCCGCTGGGCCACGCGGCGGTCAGCAGCCGCTCGCGGTAGGCGCGCACCATGTAGGCCAGCGGATTCAGGTAGAGAAGGATGCGGAACCGGTGAGGAATCTGCTGCTCGGTGACCAGAATTGGCGTCACCCAGAACCACAGCGTCAGAACCACCGTCACTACATGGGCCGTATCGCGCAAATACACTTGCAGACTGGCGACGATCCAGCCAACGCCGA
>JBDTAT010000244.1:0-2913 GCA_039924505.1 Bryobacteraceae bacterium | reverse complement strand
CTGGCGAAACCCGCCCGGATGACCCTTCAGCAGACGGTAGCAGCCGGGCACGCCGGTCGATTCCGTGTCCGGCGGGAGCGCGGCGCCGGGCGGAACGCGGAGAAATGTTTCGGGCGGCTGCAACGCTCCACGCGCGATGGCGGTTGCGGTTTCGACGCCGAACTCGCGGTCCCATTGTTCGAGCAGCCAAGGCGGCACCGACAATTCCGTGGGCCGGTCCGGCCACGCGACGGGCCGGCGATCCACCTTTCGGAGGACGGCGTTTACGAAGCCGGCCGCCGAGCGCTTGCCGGCGCGCTTGACCAGATCGACGCTTTCGGTTACCGCGGCATGCGCCGGAATCCGGTCCAGATAGCGGAGCTGGTAGATGGCCATGCGCAACGCAATCCGCACCTCGGTATCCAGACGTGCTGGCGGCTTGCCGGAGAAGTGTCCGATCAAATAATCGAGCTGCCCCTGAAATCGCAGCACGCCGAAAACGATTTCAGACGCCAGCGCGGCGTCGCGCGCGTCCACGTCCGTAGCGGCCAGCAGCAGATCCGACGCGTAACCACCGCCGTATACTCGAAGCAAAATCCGAAATGCAGTGGATCGCGCGGTAGACACTGCTTCCAAAAATAGCAGAAGCGGGCAACTTTTCCGGCAGTGGTTTGGAATCGCTTAGAATCGCCACATGCCACGACGACAACTTGCACTTGGAACCATCTCCTTCGCGGTTTGTTTTGCCGCGTGGGGGCTCATCAGCGCGTTCGCTCCGCGCTTCCGGGAAATTTATCATCTGACGGCGGGCCAAAGCGCATTCCTGATCGCGGCGCCGGTATTGCTCGGATCGCTGGCGCGAATTCCCATCGGGTTGCTGACCGATCGTTATAAAGGACGAATCGTATTCCCGGCGCTGATGCTGCTCTCCGCCGTGCCTGCATTCCTGGCGCCCGAAGTGGCGAGCTATCCGATGCTGCTTGTGGCCGGCTTCTTCCTGGGAGTTGCAGGCTCGTCTTTCGCCGCTGGCGCCGGCTTTGTGTCGCCGTGGTTTCCAAAAGAAAAGCAAGGCGCGGCGCTGGGCGTCTATGGACTGGGGAACATCGGTCAATCGGCGGCGGTATTTCTAGGGCCACTGCTGGCGTCGAGCATTGGATGGCAAAACGTATTCCGCCTGGCAGGAGCGCTGCTGGTGGGCTGGGCGATTACGTTTACGATTTTTGCGCGCAATCCGGCGATCACGGCCGCGCCCCGCTCGCTTGCGTCGACGCTGGCGGTATTGGGGCGCGAGCGGCTGGCGTGGATTCTCTCGGCTTTTTATTTTCTGACGTTCGGCGGATTCGTAGCATTCTCGATCTACCTGCCCAGCCTGCTGAAGGACGAATTCCGGTTGAGTCCGGCCGACGCGGGTTTTCGCACGGCCGGATTCGTGGTGCTGGCGACATTGCTGCGGCCGGTGGGCGGATGGCTGTCCGATAAAACTGGAGGCGCGCGCGTACTCTCCATCGTGTTTCCAGGAATTGCGTCGTTCGCGATCATGATGGCGTGGCCGGCGATGGTCCCGTTCACGGCCGGAGCGCTCGGCTGCGCCGCGCTGCTCGGCGTTGGAAACGGAGCGGTATTCAAACTGGTTCCACAATATTTTCCCGGCGAGACCGGCACGGTGACCGGCTTGGTGGGCGCAATGGGTGGGCTGGGAGGATTCTTCCCGCCGCTATTGCTCGGCGCGTCTCGCGATACGCTCGGCGTCATCTGGCCGGCATTCGTCCTGCTCGCGCTGGCGTCGTTCGCGCTCTGGATTCTCAATGCGCGTGTTTGCATGACTCGCGACGCCGTTCCCGCGCTGCCGCACGCACGCGGCATCCAGTAGACCGGTGCGGGCGCGGGCGTCACGACCGGTGCTACACTGAGCGGCGAATTCTCACACCATGTTCAAATCTCTACTGCTGCTACTTGCGATTTCGACCGGCGTCTTCGCGCAATCAAAACACGTCGTGGCGATCTCGCATCGCGGAGAGCATCTGCACCATCCGGAAAATACGATCGCGGCATTTCAAGCGGCCGTCGATGCGGGCGCCGACTTTTTTGAGCTCGATGTGCGCACTACCTCGGATGGGGAGCTGGTTTTAATGCACGACAGCACCGTCGACCGGACGACCAACGGCAAGGGCCAGATTGCCAATATGACCTTTGCCGAGATTCGTAAGTTGGAGGCCGGCGCGAAGATGGGTGACCGATTTAGAGGAACACGCGTGCCGTCGTTCGACGAGGCGCTCGCGTTTGCGCATGGAAAAATCGGGGTGTATATCGACAGCAAGCGCATTTCCGCCGCCGATGTGACTGCGGCCGTCGCGCGTCACGACATGCGGGATCACGTCGTGGTTTACGGCAATTTGAAGTATCTGGCCGAAGTACACAAGCTGAGTCCGAAGATGAAGTTCATGCCCGAGGCGAAGAACGCCGCAAATCTGAAATCGCTTCTCGACACGCTTCCTTTGAAAGTAGTTGCATTCGACGCGCAAGACTTTACGGACCAGACGATCACGCTGGCGCGTAAGGCGAGAGTCGATATCTACGTCGATCGACTGGGCGCGGCGGATAATCCAGCATCTTGGCAGGATGCGATTAACCGCGGAGCAACCGGCATTCAGACCGATCACCCGGCGGAACTGGTGGAATATCTGAAGTCCAAGGGCTACCGGTAATCGCCGGCGCAGCCGGCAAAACTTTGCGCCGCGGAACCGAAGTCCGGCCGGCCCGGGCCAAGTTCGGATATACTATCATTTTTTCGGGCCGGTTTCCTTTTCGCACCTCGAGTGCGTTTCCATTGGGAGTGACCGTGCATCCCGTACGGAGCCGGTCTTTCTTTTCCTTCCAAGGATCTCGCGCAGAACGGAATGCGGCGCGAAACTGTTCCTTCCACGTACGGTGGTG
>JBDTAT010000243.1:0-3865 GCA_039924505.1 Bryobacteraceae bacterium | reverse complement strand
AAGCTGATAAGCACGCCTTTCAGGCTCACCTGCTTTCTTGTGGACACCGCCTCTCCGCTCCGCGCAACTTCTTCGGCCTTCATCAAAGAGTAGGCCCGGTAAGCCAGCGCATCCACCACGATCGCCGCCACGATGATCGCCGCGCCCGAAAAAAGCAGCGCCGGATTACCCTGAGGCTTCAGCGCGTAATTCCAGCCCACGCCTATCACCAGGGCGACTCCGATGCCAATAGGAAAAGCGACCGCGAGACCGGCTAGCGAGATCGCCGCCACAAGCAGCATATTCGCCAGATTGAAGATAATTCCAGCCGCGAAAGCGAATGCGTCTTGCGTTTTGCCCGCGTGCGTCAAATCGTCCAGGAACGAGAATCCGTCGTAACCCATGCTGCCGACAGTCAGCGCGTAAAAGATAGCCGCGATCAGCACGCCGAAAGCGTAATCGAAATAGAAAAGCTCAAAACGCCATTTCGTTCCGGCCATCTTGAACGTGTTCGCCCACGACCCCCAACACAACATGCTGACGATCATCAGGAGCAAGGAAATGGCGTACGTAGTAGGCAGGAGCATTTGGTCTTCGTGCGAGAGTACAACGCTTAAGCGGGAACGTCAAGGCAACGTGGTCTGATTCTCTCGGAGGTGGGGCCGCCCGCTTCCGGCGACGACGGCTAGCGGCGCGTTCGACGACGCGCAATCCGGCAGCGGCACAACCGAGTAGTAATTCAGCCCGTATCGCCATGTGCGGTCGATGTCGCCAATACAGGCCGGGCGGTTTCGCCGCTGCAATTCCCGCCAGAGCGGACGCGCGGAGGCGGCCCGATCAATTGCCTGGAAAGCGGCTGTTTCGAGATAAACGATCGAGAAAATGGTAAGCGCCGCGAGCGACGCGAACGCCGCGTCCCTGCGCCGATGAAGATCCACGCGCCAGAGGATAAGTCCCGTAAACGTCAACGCCGCGGTTAGCATCCAGAACTGTTTCGTCAATCCTTGCGCGACAAAACTAATTCGGAACGAACCGACCGCGAGCGCCGGCGGCAAGATAGCCGCAATCACGGGTGTTAGAGCCAACAGAATGGTGGACGCAAAAAACAATCCGCCGGCCGAACGGAATCGGGCGAGCCCGATGCCAGCCAGGGCCGCCGCGGCGGGAAGAAGCGGCATTAGATACCCGGGCAATTTGTTGGTGGCGGCGGAGAAGAACAGGAATCCGAAAATTAGCCAAAGCAGCAGGAAAAGTACGCGCGGGTCGCGGTACAGGTCGCGCCCGAACAACGCAACCAGCATCGGAGTCCATGGAAACAGAGCGAGGAGGAACACTGGTAGGTAATACCAGAAAGGCTGTCCATGCTGCAAAGCGCCCGAGGTGAATCGTTGGAAATGATGCTCCCAGAAAAACGTTCTCGGAAAAATGGCGCCGTTGCGGATGGTGCAGAGCACATACCAAGGCAAGGCTATCGCGGCGAATATCAGAACCGGCTTCGGCGATATGAGATCGCGCCATTGTTTGCGCCCCATCCACACTAGCGGCAAAGATAAAACCAGCGGCACCAGTCCTTTCGCCAACACCGCTAGAGCTAACATGGCGGCTGCGGGCCGCAGCCAACGCCGGTTGCGCGAACCAATCCAAGGAAGCGTCAGCAGCATGGCCGCGGAGAAAGTCGCGGTCAGCGGAAGGTCGGTGACGCTCACGCGACTATAGGCGAGCCAACCCGCAGATGTGCCGAGCATTACCGCGGAATACGCGGCGGCGCGCATTCCGAACTCGCGGCGCAAAATCCACGCGAAGAAAAGCAGAAACACGACGCTTATCAGCGCCACTGGCAGTCGGGGCGCGAGGTCTTCGGAAAGATGCAGGCGGAATGCCGCGCCGGTCATCCAGTAGAGCAGCGGCGGTTTCTCAAACCAGGGCTGGCCCCACAACCGGGGCGTGATCCAGTCGCCCGATCGCGCCATGGCGCGGCCGATCGACGCATACCGCGGCTCGTCGCGCATGACAACACCCATGGCGGTCAAGTCGAACAAGTAGAGGAAGTAAATTGCGATCGACGCGAGCGGGACGGTCACAAGCCAGGCCGCCCGTGAGGCGCGCGGTAACATCAATCAATTATGAACCGCCACGGCGCGCTCCTTTTTCTTATCTCGGCCGTTGCGGCCAGTGCCGCGCCGAAGGACCGGGTCGTCGGATTTCTAACGGATCTGGTGCGTCTCGATACTACCAATCCTCCGGGCAATGAAACGCGCGTGGCGCGGTACCTCAAGCAGGTGGCGGACGCCAACGGAATCTCGTGCGAACTGCTCGGCGCGAATCCCGCGCGGCTGAATTTCGTGGCGCGATTGAAGGGTTCCGGGAACGCCAGACCGCTGCTGCTGGTGGCGCACAGCGACGTCGTGCCGGCGGATCGGACGCAGTGGACCGTCGATCCATTCGCGGCTTTGACCAAAAATGGCGTGATTTACGGGCGCGGCACGGAGGACGATAAATCGTTGCTTGCCGCGGAATTGGCCGTGCTCGTCGAGCTAAAGAAGAGCAATGTCCAACTCAATCGCGACGTGATTCTGGTTTCGGAATCGGACGAGGAAGCGGGATCGAGCGGAATGACGTGGCTGATTGAAAACGCCTACCCCAAAATCGACGCCGAATTCGCTCTCAACGAATTTTCTTACAGCATCGATACGCCTTCCGGAGTCCGAATTTTCCAGATTCAGACGGCGGAAAAGATACCCACGCGCATCAAGTTGAACGCGCGCGGCACGGCGGGGCACGGTTCGTTGCCGCGCGCGGATAACCCCGTGGTGCATCTGGCTCGCGCCGTGACGCGGCTGGCCGACGCCGACGAGCCGGTGGCGTTGAACGCGACCACGCGCCGCTACTTTGAGGAGATGTCGCGAATTGCCGACTATGCCTGGCTGAAGCCCCTATTGCCAAAGCTCGAGAACCCAGCGCTCTCGATCGCGGCCGCGAACCAGCTCCGCGAGCGCGACCCCGATTTCAGCGCCATGCTTCGGACCACCGTCTCGCCGACCATGCTGCAAGCGGGCGTAAAGATCAACGTGATTCCCAATGCGGCGCAAGCGCAGTTGGACGTGCGCCGCTTGCCGACCGAAACCAAAGAAGAGGTCTACGAGCGATTCCGGAAAATCGTAAACGACCGCCAAGTGGAAATCGAGCCCGCCGGAGGTCAGGAGCAGCCCGCGACGGAGCCGAGTTCGCTCACCTCGCC
The DNA here is from genome assembly GCA_039924505.1 of Bryobacteraceae bacterium. Classification (GTDB taxonomy): domain Bacteria; phylum Acidobacteriota; class Terriglobia; order Bryobacterales; family Bryobacteraceae; genus JBDTAT01. The sequence goes on along the minus strand of JBDTAT010000243.1, from coordinate 648 downwards.
CCTGTACCGCGCGATGGAGAAGGTGTTTCTCGCGTCGTCGCCTAACAGCCGCGTCGTGCCGTTCTTGATGCGCGCCACCACGGACGGAGCATACCTGCGAGCGAAGGGAATGGCGGTGTACGGCGTCCCACTGTTCCGACGCGAAGGCGAATTGCGAATGCACGGCAACGACGAGCGCATCTCCATTGAAAATCTGCAATCCGGAACGGAATTGCTGTTGAAGATTGTTGTCGAGTCCACCAAATAATGGACTCTCATCACGACGCTTGCTTACGCGCGGTACGCCAGTAAACACGATTCGGCCTCGTTAGCGAGTTGGAGGCGGCTATTCCTCGCCAACGCAGGCCGGGGAAGCGGGTAACGCCCGTGGAGCGAAGGGGTGGGAAATCCGCTTGAATGCAAATCCCGGTACGGAATAACGGGCAGCGGTAAAGAAGGCGATTCCCGCGAAAGGTTCCCAACTGAGATAGAAACCGGGTCAAAAGGCCACGCCGGAACCGAAGTTCCGGTTTTATTCGTTGTACGACCGGATCTGTCGGCAGGATGTATTGGAAGCGGCTTGGGAAGCCGGGCCAATCAGGGCGCGCCGAGTATAGATGGCATCACGATCGAATAATTCGTGGAGAGCGATCCGTGCGTGGCGGAATT
>JBDTAT010000242.1:0-3314 GCA_039924505.1 Bryobacteraceae bacterium | reverse complement strand
TAGCGGTTCACCAGCGCGCGAACCTCGGCTGCCGTCGCGGCCTCACCCAGTAGAAAACTCAGTTCGACCTGCCTCCCGGGTTCGATTGTAACCGCCACCTGAAGCACTGCCGCGGGGTCCAGGCCGGCGCCGGTGTGATTGTCGAGACTGGTGCGATCGAGCGCCGCCGGGTGGAGGAACGATCCCTCGCGTCCAACGAATTGCGCGCGATCGCCGGAGTAGGTGTGCGCGGCCGGACTGGACGCGGCGAAGGCCACCGATTCAGGATAGGAACCGTTCCATGGATTGTGGGCCAGCAGCGCGCCGGACGCCGTATCCCACGAAGTATGCACATGCATTTGCTGTTCTTCGCGGTCGGTTCCCAAAACCCAGTCGGCATAGTAAGTCGCCGTTAGATGGCGGATTCGTGAAGAATCGTTGCGCAGACGCAACCGGCAGATCTTCACCGGATCGTCGGGGTCCGCATCGGCCGGGCCGGCGCGCCACGACGGAACAAAAACGGTCAGCTCCAGGCCAATGGCGTGGCCGTTGTGTTCGAACACCGTATAACCCTGGCCGTGACGGGCGCGATAGGCCTCGTCCTCGCGTATCGGCAGCGCTGTCGGCGTCCACAGCGAGCCGTCGTCTTCATCGCGCAGGTAAATGATTTCCGATTGCGGATCGCGCACCGGATCGTTGTGCCACGGCGTCAATCGATTCGACTGGCTATTTCCACACCACGTGACGCCCAGCCCACTCTCGCTAACCATCGCGCCGAAAGCTGGACTGGCCATCACATTCACCCACGGCGCGGGCGTATGATCGTCCGGCTTCAAATAGATGGCGTACTCACGCCCGTCTCCGGTAAAGCCGCCGATTCCGTTGAAGTAAGGCAGTTCAAGGAACGGGAGCGGTCGCGATGGCTCGTCGCGCGGTTCGCCGGAAGGAATGAACAGAGGCGGGGCGGAGATTTCGGACGGAGGCACCAGTTGTTGGGCGAGGGTTCCGCGAATCCCATGGAGCACCGCGCCGGCGGCCGCGAGAATCAGAACACGATCCTGCTCCGGAATCGCATGCCAATCGCGCAGGAACACGCCGCCCGCCCGCTCCGTGCCAGTATGCAGAGAGTGCGCTTCTATCAGGCGTTCCAGTTGCTGGTGCAGCGGCCGGTCGTAGCTCGGCCGCTCCTGATTGAGGATCGCCAGGTCCGCGCGGAAGCCGCGCATACGCCAATAGGTATGCGCCAACAGCAATTCACGAATTAGCGGCAGGCTCCGCGGCTCTGTGATGGTGACGGCGAGAATGGGCAGATCGCCCGAGATGCCGTATGCCCAAAGGCCTTGCTGGCCCTTGTGATTCCTCACCAGGGAATCGGCCGAGGGCCGCAGGCCTGGATCCGAAAATACAAGATGCGCCGCCAGCTCCTGAAAACGTTGCGCCATGGGCGGTCCAATGCCCAGATACCGGAACTCGAGTTGGCCGCGCGTCCATGCCATTTCGAAAGCGCGGCCCACCGAATCGGCCCGCGAGTAGCGCTCCGCCAGCGCCAGCACATCCTCGCGGGACGCCGCCGCCAGGGTGATGAATGTCAGCTCGCGGCGTTCTCTCGGTTCCAGCGCCAGGCGGCAGCGCAGGCTGAAGATCGGGTCGAGCACCGCGCCGGTAGTTCCGCTGAGATCGCGGCGCAGGGCGTCGGGCGCGGCCGGTGAATTCCCGCGGCCTAGAAACTGGCGGCGGTCGGTTTCATATTGGATGGCGCCGCTCGCTCCCACGATCAAATGGGCTGCCCACACATGTGGATCTTCGGGTGAGCGCGGCCGGCGCCGCGCCACCAGGAGTCGCCCGTCCACACACTCCGTCTCGACAAACATTTTTGCGAAAGCCGGATGCGCGCGATCCGTGGCGTGCGGCGCCAGCGCCAATTCAGCGTAGCTGGTCAGCTCCAGTTGCCGTGTTCGCAGGGAACGGTTGGCGACGGTGACCCGCCGCAACTCCACGTCGTCGTCGGTGGCGATAGCAACTTCCATCACGGTTTCGATGCCCGCCACCCGCCGCTGAAATTCAGCCCGGTCGATTGAAAAGCGCGTTGAAAACGTTCCCTGTTGGCCGCCGGTGGGTTGGTGTGTGGTGGCCCAAACAGTGTTCAACCTCAGATCGCGCACATAAATAAAACTGCCCCACGAATCCAGTGTCGTGTCGGCTCGCCAGCGCGTTAGATCGAATTGATTGTACCTGCTATAACTTCCGCCGGTATTCGTGAGCATCTGCGCATAGCGGCCATTGCCGTGCAAATGCACGTGCGGAATGGCGGTGACTTCGGTCCAGGTGCGGTCGGCCGGGGGCTCCTCATCCGCCGTTGTCCGGACCGGCAGATGGCTGGCCCGCATTTCGTTCAGCGGCGGCGTTGCCGGAATTCGCTCGAATAGAAGCGACTCGATCGCGCGAACCCGGAGGTCCGCATGGAAACGCCGTTGCATCACGCCGGCATTCAGCGCATTATCCAATGCGCACAAGCTCATCCCCTGGTGGTGCGCCATGTAGGTGTAGATTACGACGCCGCGCGTGCCCTCGCGGGTGCTCTCGCGCGTGAAATCAATCGATTCATACAACCCGCTGGGGCCGCCGAGACCTAGGCGCGCAAGCCGTTCGAGATTGGAGATCGCCGAGCCCGCGTCGACCATCAGGGCCAGCATCGTCGCATATGGCGCCACCACCAGATCGTCGTCCAGGCCCGGCTTCAACCCGAGGCCGGGAACGCCAAACGCGCGGTACTGATAAATCCGGTTCGCGTCCAGCGCGCTGTAGGCGGCTTCGGAAATTCCCCACGGAAGCTCTTTTGCGCGCCCATATTCAATCTGTATACGGACGGCTTGCCGGCAGGCGTCGTCCAGCAGCGAATTGGCAAAACTGCGGGTGAACAGGAGCGGCATCAGGTATTCAAACATCGCTCCGTTCCACGATAGCAGTGTGTTCCGGCCCGTCCAGAACGTCCCCGAGCTGGCGCGCGGACGGCCGAGCGCGAACCAGTGCTCCACCGGCACGTCGCCCTTGGCGATGGCCGCCAGACTAGCCAGACGGCATTCGCTGGCGAGCAGATCGTAGTGGCTGTTAAATTCGAGCGGGCCGCCCACCGCATACCCGATCCCGAACAAGCGTGTCTTAGTGTCATACAAAAAACGCATGTCGATACCGTCCGCCAGCCGCCCCGCCTTGGCGGCGGCCGTCCGCAGATTCTCGACCGCCTGCGCCGCATTCGTCCGCGCGCGTTCATATTCGGCGGCCACCTGATTCAGCCATGCTGAAACCGGCGGCGGCAATTGCGGCGTGCGGCGCAT
>JBDTAT010000241.1:0-3749 GCA_039924505.1 Bryobacteraceae bacterium | reverse complement strand
GAAAGCGCGGCGAAATCTAACGATACGGCTTTCGCCATTCTTTCCAGTCATTCATGGTGGCCTTGGCCATATCCTTGACCGCTCCGCGAAGCCACTTGGCGGGCCGCTTTTTCAAGTCATCCAGTATCCGCTTTTGCGCTCGCGGCGAGCCGAGATGGATGTTGGCGGCCTCAAACGACATGGCGTGCAGCAACCGGTCCTGGGCGTGACCGCCCTGCATCGTTTCAATATCGATCGGCGAGGAATCGGGAGCGAGCCGCCGCAAAAGCCAGTTGTGACGGACCGCAACGAATGGGTCGGGGCACCGCACGGCGCGGCTTAAGATGTCTTGATACAGGATCTTTTCGCCGGCTCCCGGTTTTGTCCAGACGCACGCGGACGGGGCCGCCGCTTTGGCTTCTATTGCGATCCGGCCGCCCCGCCAATCGACGATTGCCACGAACCGCGGATGACCGAGGCTGCCGTCTCCGGCAATTCGCCGGGTCACGCGATACGCGAGGCCGGGCGCGGGCAGCATACTTTCCAGCGCGCCGCGAACCTCTGGCGTTATGTTTCGCGCCGCCGGCATCGCATCCATCTTTTTCCAAAAATCAAATGGAATGTCCAGGCGGCTGAGCGCGATTCTACGCAGCCATTTGTGATTTTCTTCGAGCACGAATGGCTGTCCGCCCGCCGCCAGACCCTCGCGGTAGCCGTCCAATATAACGTCGCAGACGTTCCCGATACCGACTCCAATATAGCCTTCGGTCGCGTCAAGAATTGCGCTGACGCCAAGCCGGACCAGATCGTTAGCGTACGGCAGCGGAAAGGCTTCGTCAAAATCGTCCACACCCCAAATCAGCCGGCCGGCCGCATCGCGCCAGGTTCCGAAGCTGGCGATATGAAGATCTCCCACCGCCAAAACGGTGGGCCATTTTGCCAAGTCCGGACAGACTTCCGGCCACACCTGCGCCCATCGATAGAACGTGGCGCGCAGGAACTGGACCGGATCTTCGGCCATGTGCTTGTGTTTCAGCGTGAGCTGCGAACGGACCAGGGGCACGCAACCGCTGAGCCAGTTTTCAAATTCTCGTGTCGCTGTTTCGATGCGCATGGATTCCGTTTTGGTTGTGCGTTAAAAAAAACAACGCCCGCCCGGATCAGCCGGAGCGGGCGCTATTCAAGCATAATTTAAATGGTTACGGCGTGTCGCTGCCTTTTGGGGCGATGCTGAGGTTGTCGGTTACATTCCCGCTTCCGGCGACCTGTTGGGCCTTCGCCACAATGGCGGTCTTTTCTTCCTCGGAGCGGACCGGGCCCTTGAGGGTCACGGCGCCATTCTGGCTGACGATTTTCACGTTGTGGGCATAAGTAGACAGCGACTTATCTTCCATGATGGACCGCCTGATCCGTTTAGTAAGATTGCGATCCGTCTTGTTCATTTTCTGCTGATCCGCAGTGGTATGGCCGGCATCCGCGTCTCCCTTATTTGTGGCCGTGTTATCGGCCTTGGTTGTTGGGGAATCCGCCGGAGTGGTTTGTGGCATTGCGTAACAGGCCATCCATGGAGCGGCCAGAAAGACCGCACCGGCCAGAATGAGTTTGTGATTTGGTTGATTCATTGGTAATTGCCTCCCGTTCAGCGTGACAAGGAGGCAGGTAGAGGGCCGTTGCGCTAAGTCCTTGTAGTATCCGCGGTTTCTCTCCGCAACTGGCGCGCAGGTCCTGCCCATCCGCATTATTTACCTGTCAATTCGCAGCGCCCCTTTCAAATGCGAACGCGATTCCAGTGCGAGTAAACGGCGGTGAAACGGACCGGCGCAGTAGATCCCATTAGGCGCCTTTGGCAAAAAACCGCCCCGTTTCCGTTGCGGCTCGGCAACGCGTTGACTTTGGGTTTGTTGCGAAATAACCGTACCAACCGCTCGCTCGCGGCCGCGGCTCGGTAGGCGATTCCGATGCGGCGAGATGGCTCGGCTATTTCATGACAGACCCGTTGTTGAGCAACGCGCGTATGCAAGCGGGCCTTCGCGACTTCCACCCGCGCGATTAGTGCGATTCCTGTAAGACGCTCTCGGCCAGGTCCGATGCCGCGGGCGTGCGCTGGCGCAGAATCAGCGTAACCCGATGCACGGCGCCGTCGTCCGCCAACTGCACCGATTCCACCGATTGTTCATCTACCTGGAGAGTGTTCGGGCCGGGATCGTTATCCCGCTTGACCACGATTTCATAGCGCGCGGATCGATAGCGGTATGTCAATTCGAATCCCTGCCAATCGCCGGGAATTTTCGGGTCGATCGTAAAAGTGCTCCCGCGCAGCCGGAAGCCGAGCACCTCTTCCATCCAGATCCGGTACATCCATCCGGCCGATCCGGTGTACCATGTCCAACCGCAGCAGCCTTCGCGGGCGGTCGTGGCGGAAACATCGGCCGCCATAACGTAGGGCTCTCCTCGATAACGGGCGACTGCTTCCGGATTCAGACTGCTTTCGACAGGGCTCATCAACTGCAAGAGTTTTACGGCGGAATCGCCGTCATTCTGCCGCGCACGGGCCATCGCCAACCAGAGCGATCCATGCGTGTATTGCCCACCGTTTTCGCGCACACCGGGGGGATAGCCCATGACGTATCCCGGGTTGGGTTGGGAATGATCGAAGGGCGGGGTGAACAGCAAGATCAGCTTATCTTTGTCGCGCACCAATCGCCCCTCCGCGGAATCGAGGGCGCGTTTCGCACGCACCGGATCGGCCGCGCCGGAAATCACCGCCCAGGATTGCGGCAGGGAAGCGATCTGCAGTTCGGGATTGTTCCGGGATCCCAGTGGCTCGCCGTCGTCGAAAAAGCCGCGCAAATACCATTCGCCGTCCCAGCAGGAACGTTCCACGGCGTTGGCCAGGCTGGCCGCCCGATCGTGAAGGAGCGCCGCGAGCGCCGGTTCTTTTAGTTCGACCACCGACGCAAACTTCCGCAGGACCTTTGCCATGAACCATGCCAGCCAGACGCTTTCCCCCTTGCCTCCAGCGCCAACCAGATTCATGCCGTCGTTCCAATCGCCGCTGCCGAACAGCGGAAGACCATGCGGGCCAAGACGCCACGCGTGCTCCAGCGCCCGGCGGCAATGCTCCCACAGGGGCGCTGTCTCGGCCGCTACCGAAGGAGTGAACAATTTCTCCGTCTCTGAATTCTCGAGCGCCGGTCCTTCGATGAAGGCAACACTCGCATCCAGAATTTGCGCGTCGCCGGTTACTTCTATGTAGCGGGCGGCCACATACGGCAGCCAGACCAGATCGTCCGAGCAGCGTGTCCGCACGCCCGCGCCCGTGTCCGCGTGCCACCAATGCTGCACGTCGCCCTCCACAAACTGGCGCGCGGCGGATTCCAGAATGTGCTGCCGCGCAAGCGCGGGAACGGCATAAAAAAGCGCCATCGAGTCTTGCAGTTGGTCGCGGAAACCAAACGCGCCGCCCGATTGGTAGAACGCCGACCGAGCCCAGAAACGGCAGCTCAAATCCTGGTACAGAAGCCATCGATTCAACAGAAGGTCGACGGACAGCACCGGCGTTCGCACTTGCAGAGTGTCCAGGCGTTGTTCCCACGCGCGCCGCGTCGCGTCCAGCGCCGCCTCCACCTGCTCCGGCGTTCGATAGCGGTTCACCAGCGCGCGAACCTCGGCTGCCGTCGCGGCCTCACCCAGTAGAAAACTCAGTTCGACCTGCCTCCCGGGTTCGATTGTAACCGCCACCTGAAGCACTGCCGCGGGGTCCAGGCCGG
>JBDTAT010000240.1:0-7225 GCA_039924505.1 Bryobacteraceae bacterium | reverse complement strand
AATGGTGAACGGATTCAGGAGAGCTGGCAGGAGGCAGTGGAATGCCGCGTGGATCTGCCGGCCTGTTCGATCGCCGCACTATCCAGCGCTCCACTGCGGCATGAATTTTTTCTGCCCCGGGAATCCGGGGACGAAATCCTGCGCGATGCCCAGGGCCGGGTTACCAGCGTGTTCCTTCGGACACGCGAGGAAATCCGCGGCGTTATCGAGGCCCGAGCCGACGCCGTGCCCGGAGCATCGCGAGTCACCGTGCGCATCGCAAACACCACCAGCCTTGCGTTCGGGAATGTGAACGGCCGGGAAGCGGCGCTGGCGCACTCACTGATTTCCACTCACACGGTGCTGGGGATCGAAGACGGCGAATTCATCTCTCTTCTGGAACCGCCGCCGGAGTTGCGCGAGGCCGCGGCCGGATGCCGCAATGAAGGCGCGTGGCCGGTGCTGGTGGGTGCGCCCGGCGAAAGGGACACGCTGCTTTCGTCCCCGATTATTCTCTATGACTATCCGGCCATTGCTCCGGAGAGTCCCGGCGATCTGTTTGACGGCACCGAGATTGATGAGATCCTCACGCTGCGCGTATTGACGATGACGGACGCGGAAAAGGAGGAAGCGCGCCGGACCGACGACCGCGCACGGCGCATTCTGGAGCGGGCTGAGTCGCTCAGCGCCGAACAGTTCTCGAAGCTCCACGGTATTTTGCGCGAGCCTGGAGGATCCACTTGGACGAGATGAACTGGCGCCTGCTGGAAGACCGGATCAAGCTGGATTACCTGGAGCTGGCCGGCGTGAAAGTATATCCCGGCAGCCGCGTCCGGCTGCATCCGGGAAAAGGTGGAGATATTTTCGATCTCGCGTTGGCCGGACAGGTGGCTACGGTGCAAGCCCTGGAAGAGGATTACGAAGGCCGTCGGCACGTGGCCGTGGTCATCGAAGACGATCCCGGACGCGACCTGGGCATGCTCCGCCAGCCCGGGCATCTCTTCTTCTTTTCGCCCGAGGAAGTGGAACCGCTACCCGCCAACATGGAGGAGCCGCAGGCATGAACCGCGCCGACATTCTGGTGGCCGGAATCGGCAACATTTTCCTGGGTGACGACGCCTTCGGCGTGGAGGTGGTGCGGCGGCTTGCCGCGCGTCCGATACCGGAAGGCGTACACGTACAGGACTTTGGAATCCGCGGTTTTGACCTGGCTTTTGCGCTGGATAGCGCGAACACCATCATCCTGGTGGACGCCGCCAGCCGGGGAGATGCGCCCGGCACGCTCTACACCATTGAGCCGGATCTGGACAATTTGGACAGCACGCCGGACAGACTTGACGCGCATGCCATGGATCCGGTGCAGGTACTGCGCCTCGCCAAGCAGATGAACGTTGTGCCGGGACGAATTTTGGTGGTCGGGTGCGAGCCGGCGACCCTCGGTCCGGAAAATGAAGGCGTGATGGGATTAAGCCCACCGGTGGAAGAGGCCGTGGGCCGCGCCGTGGAGTTGATCGAATCGATGATCGCCCGGCGCCATGCCGGAGAAACGGCGCCGGCTTCGGGAGCAAGAGTTTGAGAGGTACATTGAAATTGAGAAGCGCACAGGATTTGGGCGGCGTCCCTCCGCCGGGACGGAAACGGTTTCGCGCCGCACCGCGTTGTGCGCGGGAATGGATATCCCCCTGACTCAGCTAATCGACAATAGGAAGTCGTGTGGGGCGGGCGCCCTCGCCCGCTGCCGACCCCTCGGTCGGCCATCGGCAGGCGGACGACGGCGTCCGCCGTCGGGACGGAAACACGCTGTCGCCGCACTCCGTTTTGCGCGAGTTATTGAGAAGCAGGTAAGCTTATGAAATTTGTCGACGAGTTCCGCGATCCCGACCTGATCGGCCGGACCGCGGCAGAGATCCACCGCTTGGCCAACCCCCAACGGCTTTACCGGTTGATGGAGGTGTGCGGTGGCCACACGCACGCCATCTACCGGTGCGGTCTGAAGGATCTGCTGCCGGAAAACATCGAACTGGTGCATGGCCCGGGTTGCCCGGTGTGCGTGCTGCCCATGGGCCGCATCGACGACGGCCTCGCGATCGCGCGAGATCCCAATGTAATTTTCACCGCCTTCGGCGATATGATGCGCGTGCCCGGGGCCAAGGGCAGTCCGCTAGAGCACAAGGCGCGCGGCCTCGATATTCGCATCGTCTACTCGCCTTCCGATGCGCTTAAGATGGCGGAAGCCAATCCTTCGCGTCACGTGATGTTCTTCGCTATCGGTTTTGAAACGACAGCGCCCTCCACGGCGCTGACGCTAATGCGGGCGCGGAGCAAGGGCATTCGCAACTTTTCAGTTTTTTCCAACCACGTCACTATCATCCCGGCGATTCGCGCGATTCTGGATTCTCCGGACATGCGGATCGACGCGTTCATCGGCCCCGGCCACGTGTCCACCGTCATCGGGTGCCGCCCGTATGAGTGGATCGCGGTTAACGAACACAAGCCGGTGGTGGTTTCCGGATTCGAGCCGCTGGACATGCTTCAATCCATCGTCCAGATCCTGCGCCAATTGAACGAAGGGCGGGCGGAGGTGGAGAATCAATATGCGCGCGTGGTCCCATGGGAGGGAAATCGCGCCGCGCTGAAAGCGATCGGCGAAGTTTTCAAATTGCGCTCCTACTTCGAATGGCGCGGTATGGGATTCATCTCCCAATCGGCGCTGGCGCTGCGCGAATCCTATGCGGAATGGGATGCCGAGCGGATCTTCCCGATACCGGGCCTGCGCGTCACCGATCCCAAAGCGGCGCAATGCGGAGAAGTGCTCAAGGGAGTGTTGAAACCGTCGCAGTGCAAGCTGTTCGGTAACGAATGCACGCCGGAGAAGCCGGTGGGGGCGTTGATGGTTTCCTCCGAAGGCGCCTGCGCCGCTTGCTATAGTTACGAACGCCGGAAGGCCGATTTTGCCACCGTCGCGGTCTGAAGGATGACGCGAGAATGAACCCTGCCGTGAAGGTCCGCTTTCGCGATCCGCAAATTGAGATGGCGCATGGCGCCGGTGGGACCGCTAGCCGCCGCTTGGTCGATCAGTTGTTCGCGCCGCTGCTGCTAGGGAACGGCTCCGAGCCTTTGCCGGATGCCGCAACTGTGGACCTGGGCGGCGCCCGCGTTGCGTTTACGGCGGACAGCTTCGTGGTGAATCCGCTGCGCTTTCCCGGTGGCTCCATCGGGGAACTTGCGGTTAACGGCACGGTCAACGATCTGGCGGTTTCCGGCGCGCGGGCCGAAGCGCTGGTGGTCACTTATATTCTGGAAGCCGGACTGCCCGGCGACGTGCTGGAACAGGAAGTGCGCGCGATGAGCCGCGCCGCATGTGCAGCCGGCGTGTCGATTGTCGGCGGCGATACGAAAGTCGTCGAGAACGGAAAGGCCGACCGGATGTATTTGACGACCGCCGGCATCGGCCGTCCGATTCCGGGTCTGGCGTGCTCGGCGCGTTCGGTTCACCCGGGCGACAAAGTTCTGCTGTCGGGGTATATCGGGGATCACGGTGTGACGATTTTGCTGGCGCGCGGCGAGCTGGAGATCGAAGCCGAAATCTGTTCCGACACGCGTTCCGTGCTGCCGCTGGTGGAGGCGCTGGCCCAAGCCGCGGCGCCCGGCGTCCACTGGATGCGGGACCCGACGCGCGGCGGTGTGGCGACATCGCTGAATGAGCTGGCGCGCGACTGCCGGCTCGCGGTCTATATTGAAGAACAACAAATCCCGGTGCGCGATGCCGTGCGGGGCGCTTGCGAACTGCTGGGTCTCGATCCGCTGCATATCGCCAACGAAGGGCAATTGCTGGCAGTGATCGCGCCCGAATACGCCGCCGCCGGTTTGGAGGCGTTGCGCGCCACGCCCGGAGGGTCCGCCGCCTGCATCATCGGTGAGATACGGGAACAGCCGCCCGGGACGGTGATTTCAAGCACACCCTACGGCGGCACGCGGGTGGTGAGTATGCTTGTGGGCGATCCGCTGCCGAGGATCTGCTGATGATCGTGAACGTCGGCAACGCCGCCACTGCCGCCACTGCCGGGAGCGTCCGGGAACGCCTGCTGCTGCGCAATGCGGTTTGCGAAAAGTTTCTGAATGCCGAAGCGGATCGTCTGGCGCTCGCCTGCCAGCAGATGGCGCGGCGCTTTCAGGACGGAGGCCGGCTGCTTGCCATCGGACGCGGATCGTACCTGAGCGATGCGCAACACGTCTCGGTGGAGTTCGTGCATCCGGTGATCGTCGGGAAGCGCGCGCTGCCGGCGCTCGATATTTCGAGCCTTTGCGGAGGGCCGGGGCCGAATCCGATCGTCGAGCCCAGTGACATGGTGATGGGATTCGGTGGGCCGCAGGGAGATCCCGAAGTAGCCGGTTTCATGCGCGCGGCCCAGGCGCGCGGGGCGATGACGCTGGCACTGCCCGGAACGGAGGGCGATTACTTTTGCGGCGCGGCCGCGGCCGATCCGCTGGTACATCAGGAAGTCATCGAGATCCTGTATCACACGCTCTGGGAGACGGTCCACGTGTTCCTGGAGCGGAGCGAACTCGGATTCGACGCCGGCGAATCGGCATTTCTGTATCCTTTTCTGGGGCAACAACAACCGCAGGAATCGGCCGGCCTGGTGAGCGAGGTCGCGGCTTCCATCCGCCTGAAGGTGAGCGACGATTCCGCTCTGCGGACGCGCGTCGCGGCGGAAGAAGCGGACGCGATCGTTCAGGCCGTTCTGGGCATCCGCGAACGTCTGGCGCAGGGCTGCAAGCTGCTGCTGTTCGGCAACGGAGGGTCGGCCACGGATGCCAACGATTTCGCCTTCGATTGCGTGCGGCCGCCGGAAGGTCTGCAACCGGTTCCAGCGATCTCGCTTGCCCAGGATCCCGCCAATATTACCGCTATCGCCAACGACGTTGGGACGGAAATGATTTTCCTGCGGCAGTTAATCGCCTACAGCCGCCCGCGCGATGTTGCGGTCGGAATCTCGACGAGTGGCGGATCCGCCAACGTGATCGCGGCGCTGGGGGAGGCGCGCAAGCGCGGATTGTTGACGGTGGCGCTGCTGGGCTGCGACGGCGGAGAAATCGTGCGGCGCAAGCTGGCGGATTTCGCCATCGTGGTCCGCTCCGATTACATTCCCCGTATCCAGGAAGTGCAGGCGTCGGTCTATCATATCGTCAGGGAGTTGTTGGAGGACTAGGCGATGGCACGCTTTGAGCTGTTCGGATCCGAAAGTTGCCCATACACCAACCAGATGCGAGAGTGGCTCGAATTCCGGCGTTGCGATTTTGTGGAGTACGATGTTCAGGCGGATCCGGCGGCGCTCGACCGGATGCGCGCGTTGGTGCCGGGTCGGCAGATGGTCCCTGTGTTGGTCGAGGATGGCAAGGTGGTGCAGACGGGCTGGCAGGGGCGCGGCTGCATGATTGACACGCATGCATGAGCTTTCCATCGCGATCGGTCTGGTGGAGGCGGCGGAGGCGGAGATGGAGAAGCTCGCCGGCGCGCAGGTGCTGGCGATCCATCTCAAGCTGGGCCGGCTCTCGGGCGTGGCGCGGGAGGCGCTCGAATTTTCCTATGAGATCGCCTGCCAGGACACGCCGCTAAAGGGTTCGCGCCTGGTGATCGAAGACGTGCCCGTGCTGATCGATTGTCCGGCGTGCAAAGCGCCGCGCGAGGTGGTCTCGCTGCAATGGCTCCATTGCGCGGTGTGCGGCGCCGCGGCGGGCGAGGTTCTGCAAGGCCGCGAACTCCAGGTGGCGGCGCTGGAGATCGCGGAGAATCGAGACCCGCAAATATGAGTGCTGAACCGCGTCTGGTCGAAGTCCGCAAGAATATCCTGAAACAGAACGACGTGCTGGCGCGCGAGCTGCGCCAGCGCTACCGCAACGCGGGCGTCTGCGCGGTAAGCCTGGTTTCAAGTCCGGGTTCCGGCAAGACTGCATTCCTCGAACAGACGCTGCGCCGGATGCGTCCAAAATATTCGGTCGCCGCGCTGGTCGGAGATCTTGCAACGGAAAACGATTGCGCGCGGCTGGCCCGCAGCGGGGCGCCGGTGAAACAGATTGTTACCGGAACGGTTTGCCACCTGGATGCGAGTATGGTGGACCACGCGCTCCAGGATTGGCGCCTGGAAGATCTCGACTTCCTGTTCATCGAAAACGTAGGGAACCTGGTATGCCCGGCTTCTTACGATCTGGGCGAGGATCTGCGGCTGGTACTGCTCTCGGTGACCGAAGGAGAAGATAAGCCTCTGAAGTACCCGACGATTTTCAACAGCGCGGACGCGGCGGTGATCACAAAAATCGACCTCGCCGCGGTGGTCGACTTCGACCGGCAGGCGGTCCTCTCAAACATCGAAGCGGTGCGCCCGGGGCTCAAGACCCTGGAGGTGTCGGCTAAAACCGGCGCCGGCATGGACGAGTGGCTGAGTTTTCTGGATTCGTCGCGGCAGGCTCGACCGGGTGGCGCCGGAACGGATGCACCGCCGCTTCTTGACGCAACCAAGAACAAAGACTGATCTGATCGAAGCAGGTAATACGGAAGTGCGCGGGCATAGTGATTCAATTGGGCCAGGGCGGGACGATTCGAACCTTCGACCGCTTGGCCCCGAACCAGGTCATGACGAAGAACCAGGGAGTTGGCCGCGCTTTTTGAAGTGTCAACTTTTACGTTTTCTCTTCTTGGGCGCAGGCGCGGGCTTAGGTTCTGGTACTGTGTTTTTCTGAGCGCGACCTTCGATGAAACTCGCCGCGATGCTGGTGAGGCCCATGCCTCCGAGTACAACTCCGATCCAGGGTTGACCATGGACGGATACGTAAGCGCCAACAGCCAAGAACGCCACGCTGATTAGAAAAGCAAATACTTGCCCCCGCTGGGCTTCACGAAAACCAAGGTGCATCTCCTCAACGTTGGCATTCGTATATATTCGCTCAAGTTCCTGACGATGAGCGGACTGCCGTTCGGCCATTGCAAGGATACGCTCAGCGGACCCAGGGCACACGGCGTCGTAACTTGCTAAAATGCTTGGCGGCGGAAGTGGCCCAGCAAAGCTGGCCGCCATGGCAACGAATTTAGGAAGATTTTGCGATGGCGGGCTCGGACTCGTGATCGGATTCGCTCCTTGCGGCGGAGTGGACACGTGAGGACATTGTATACCTCGCTATTGATTCATACAAGTCTTTCCCGGCGACACGCCAGTCATCCTGGATTGCATCCGCGTCCGATGCCTCT
>JBDTAT010000239.1:0-3582 GCA_039924505.1 Bryobacteraceae bacterium | reverse complement strand
GGGAAGCGGATGATTCGACGATTTCTAATCTGATAGTATCACAGGCTTTATGGTACCTTGAAGGTGCAGGTACTAGGCTGGAGGGTCGGCGGGCGCATTGGTTTTTACTTGACCGTTAACGCCATTGCATTGTAAAGTAAGTCTTTCGCGGACTTGCAGTTCACATATGTACAGAAACCGATGACTCAAAGCCCCCACCGCTTCTCCGGATTTTGGTGCGTCCTTGTGGCGGCAACCCCGGTTCTCTTTACAAGCTGTGCGTCCATGCAGCCGCAGGGCCTCCGAAATTCCTTCCTGCCACCGGCGCATTCCATTGTTGAGACGCGCCTGGTGTTGGCGGATCCCCCAAAGATTGAGCCCCGCAACCTGTATTTGAATGAAGTTTCGGATCTGCTGACGCCTTCGTTGGCGGTTCCACCGCGCCCGACGGACGTGGATGCGCGAATTCGCCGGGCCGAGGGACATTATGACGCCGGCCGGAAGGCGTATCGGGAAGGCAACTTCGATGCAGCCCGGTCGGAGTTCGACAGCGCAGTCGATATCCTGATGAACACGCCTGAAAACGCGGTGGACCGCGCGCGCCTGGAACGGCGGCTGGACCGGATGGTGGATGCCATCTATAAGTATGATATTGAGGGCTTAGGGTCGGGCGATACGGGCGATCAGGTGGTTTACGACAAATCGCCGCTGGACGGAATTCTGGACCTGACCTTTCCGATTGATCCGCGCCTGCGTCCCAAGGTGAAGGAAGAAGTGGCGGCGACGCAATCGCAATTGCCGCTGGAAGAGAGCGACGCGGTTCTGAGGTACATCCACTTTTTCTCGACCGACCGCGGTCGTAGGGTTCTGGAAGCCGGTATGCGCCGGTCGGGGCGGTATCGCCCGATGATCCAACGGGTACTGGGCGAAGAAGGGGTTCCGCAGGAACTGATCTACCTGGCGCAAGAGGAATCCAGCTTTCTGCCGCGCGTGGTTTCGAACAAGCATTGTACGGGGATGTGGCAGTTTGGCCAAGCGCGCGGACGCGAGTACGGTCTGGCGCAGACGCCGTACACCGACGACCGGCTGGATCCGGAAAAGGCCACGCGAGCGGCCGCACGGCACTTGCGGGATCTATACTCGCACTTTGGGGATTGGTATCTGGCGATGGCCGCTTACGACTGCGGTCCGGGTTGTGTCGATCGAGCCATTCAGCGCACAGGCTACGCGGACTTCTGGTACTTAAGCAAGATGAGCGTGCTGCCGCAGGAGACCGCCAATTACGTGCCGTTGATTCTGGCCATGACCATCATGGAAAAGAATCCGAAAGACTACGGGCTGGATGTGGACCCCGATCCGCCGCTCGACTACGACACGGTGACGCTTACCGCGCCGACCAGCATTAGTTTGTTAACGGACGCGTGCCAGTGCTCGATAACCGCGATTCGAGATCTGAATCCGGCTTTGTTGAAGGGAATCGCGCCAACGGACTATGCCGTCCACGTGCCCAAGGGCGTCGGCGGCGCCGTTCTGGCCGCGATTGAGAGTGTGCCGGCCAGCCACCGCAACAGTTGGCGGTTGCATCGGGTCGAACCGGGCGACACACTCGCGCTGCTCGCACGCCGCTACAATGCTCCGGCGATGTCGATTGCGGCGAGCAACCGAGCGGATTCCAACTCTGAAGCCGGCCTGGAAGAAGGCCGGATGTTGGTGATACCGGTGAGCTACAAGCCAGAGAGCAGCCCAAGCCATCGGCGGTCGGCAAAGCGCACGGTCGTACGGCGCGCATACGCGACTGGATTGGCGGCCCGGAGTAAGACGGCCACGGCGCGGAGGGCACCGGTGCGAACTCCATCGCGCCGCGTTGCGCGAACCACCTACAAAACTGCCGGTCTACACCAGCCCGGGCTTTAGATGTTCGAGTAAATTCGCCCAAACAGACTCGCCAGACGCCGCCACGGGCGCGTCACGAAACCGGCATGCCGACCACTACGGTCGTGGCTCGGAATCCGATTCCGGCGGCGGACAGCGGAGTGCGGCACGAAGCAGTCCCTGAATCGGGCCCAGGCGCGCGCGCTTCCTCCCGGCATCACAGTAATATTTCCCGATTGCATTGCGGTGAAAAGTTTTTTGTGCGCGGCCCTTGCCTTCCGTCCGAAAAGAGTTATTCTGGGTTCTGTATTGAGCACGCGGCGAGCTAAGCGAACCGCGACTGAAGACGCTCAAGGTGTGCTGTAGTATGCGCATCAAGTGGAAAGCCTAACAGGAGGCATTCAGAATGTTCGAACGCTACCAACTTGCTCTGGACAACGAACTGGACGACTTCGAAGACGACGAGCACACCGAACTGGAGTCCGAGATGATCGGCGAGTACGGTGGAGAGGAAGACGAGGACGATACAGCCGGCTCCGGCGCTGGACCCGCGGTTCCTGCTCATCCAGTTCCGGCGCCCGTTCCGGGATTGCCGGCAGCCGCGCCGCCAGCACCGGCAAAGCCTGAGCCGCCACCACAGAAAAAGCCGGTAAAGAAGGCCACCGCCGTCAAGAAGCCGGAGGCGCCGGCCAAGCCAGTTCCGCAGCCCGCCGTCACTAAAGCTGCCGCCGCGAAGCCCGCCGCGAAGCAGGCTGTGGCGAAGAAGGCCGCTCCCGCGAAGGCTGCTCCCGCGAAGGCCGCCAAGAAGGTTGCGCCGAAAAAGGTAGCGGCCAAAAAGGCGGCTCCTAGGAAAGCAGCGAAAAAGGTAGCCGGCCACGCAGGCGCCAGGAAGGCAGCCGCAAAGAAGGCCGCTCCGAAGAAGGCGGCGAAAAAGGCTCCAGCCAAGAAGGCTGCGAAGAAGGCGCCACCGAAGCAAGCTTCCGCGAAAAAGGGCAAAGCCCAGAAGCGGAAGAAATAGCAGCTTCCCGGAATTCCGGGGCGGACGTTGTCTCCCGCCCCGGAAAATCTACTTGCCGACGACGGTGCGGCAGCGCTCGAACAGTTGGAGCAACGTGTCGGCGTATTCCTCCGGAGTGCGGGCGGATTTTCCCGCGAAGCCCGCTCCCGCGCCTCCCTTGCCGTACCCGGTGGTCACGGCGATGAACTTCATCAGATCCAAAGCGATTTCATCTTTGCTCTTCGATTCTTCAGCCATCGTAATTTCGGACTCCTCTTCAGAAACTCGCGCAAAACGGAGCGCGCCGCGAAACCGTTCCCATCCCGGACGATGGTGCGCGCCACACCCTTTGCGCTCTTCAGATTCTGGCGCGCGCCGGACCCGGCAGGCGTTTGGCGGCCAAAACCGCCTGGGAGCGGCGGGCGCCGCCTTCTCCAGGGTACACTTTTCGGCCGTTGGCGTTTATTCACGGAAGAGAAATCCGTGCGGGACGGGTCGCGGCGCGCGGCGCGGCGCGGCCTTCTCCACGCCCTCGCTCCGATGCCGGTAGACGCGATCCGCCTGATCCGGAAAATGCGCGGCGGCGCGCAGGCGCACCTGATCGAGACCGGCGACGGCCACTTTTACGTCGTCAAGTTCCGCAATAATCCGCAGCATCGCCGCATCCTCATCAACGAGCGGATTGCGTCGATCCTGCTGGATTATCTGCAGATAACCGCGCCGCCCACAGTGCT
>JBDTAT010000238.1:0-4977 GCA_039924505.1 Bryobacteraceae bacterium | reverse complement strand
GCCGGCGATTGAAGACGCTGGCCGCGTCCAGCCAGGTGCTCTGCGTAACCCACTTGGCGCAAATCGCCGGTTTCGCCGACCATCACTACGTCGTCGAAAAACGCGAATCGAAGGGCCGCACGCTCGCGGCCATTGAGGAGCTCGACTCCGATGCCCGCACCCGCGAGATCGGCCGCATGTTGTCGGGCCAGCGCCTGACGCCCGAAGCGCTGAAGCACGCCGAACAACTGATAAAGCAGGCGGGTCGATAATCCAGACTGTGCCCACCGCTCTCGCCGGTGCAGTCTCTCAGGTCACGTGCGGCTTCGATCAATGCCGCCGATGCAACCTTTTTCAGTGACGCCTCAAATTCACCTATCTTTCTCTTATTATCAATCACATACAAAAACCCCGGTTCGGAACAGGCACTTCGTCTGCTATGTTCATACCGGGAAAGAAATTCGACCGGCCGGTCAACCTTTCCGTTTAGTTGGTGTTTCCAAACTTCCTCAGGTAGTAGGGCCTGGGGAAGCGGGGAACAGGCATCGATGTCTGAAAAAAGAGGGTAGCAAACCGATTTCCGGTTGCCGGTACCAGCAAAAGGTTCGGGAAAATCGGCGTTTTCTTGGCGGGGAGCGCTGATCCAACTGAGCCTCGCGCCACCGGTTCACCGGCGGTAAGCCAATCTCAACACCCCGCGCCGGCGGTCTGCTGAAATGCAGGCCGCCACGCGGAATTTCCTGCGAAACTCGCAAGGCTGTAGTGTATCCAAAATGGCGTGTTCTAAATCCAAATTAAATCCGATTGCTTTCAATCGCCCGCTCTGTCACCCAGTCGGTCCACAGCGACGACGCGCCGCTCGCTTCCAGCCGCCCTCCATCCAGCACTGCGCCGACGAAGTTCTCCACACATCCATAATGCAAATTCTTGTGGCACGGCAATTCCTCGCGTCCACCCGGCGCAATCAGCAACGGACCGTTCAACGGATCCAGGTTCAACTCCCCATCTGTCCCAATCACGCGGAACTGATCGCGCGCTACCCGCGAGTGCCAGCGCACATCCACCACTCCGCGCACTCCGCTCTCGTACTCAATCATCACCGTTGCCGAATCCTCCACGGGATTGCGGTGTACTACGTTCCCAAGCTGCGCCGCCACTCGCGCCGGCTTCCCGAACAAATAATTGAACAGGTCGATCCGGTGCGAAGCGATATCGTACAGCGGCCCGCCGCCTGCAAGCGCCGGGTCCAGCCGCCATGCCCCGTTCCCGTCTTCGCCGTTGAACCAATAATGATTGTTCGCCTCCGCCAGCACCGGCCGGCCAATCGCCCCGGCATGCAGCAACTCCTTCGCCCGCTGCACTTTGGGATACATCCGCCGGTAGTACGCGACGCCGTAAATTTTCCCGCACTCTTCGGCCGCACGCACCATTTCGCAAGCCTCGGCATAGTTCATCGCCATCGGCTTTTCACACAGCACATGCTTTCCGGCGCGCAGAGCGGCCATCGTTTGCGGCGCATGCAGCGCCACCGGCGTCGCCACATACACCGCGTCAATCTCCCGGTCCCGCAACGCCTCGTCCAACCGGTCCCATACCCGTTCGCTATATCGCGCCCCTTTTGCAACATCGCGCGACACCACGCCGCACAACCGGCTTCGCGGCTCCGTCTCGATCGCCGGTATTACCCGCTTCGTCGCGATGTCCCCAATTCCTACCACCAGCCAATTCAGCACATCTGCTATCGTATCCCGCGCGAGGCGTTTTCTTTCAATCTGCACCCGCTGCCATACCGTCGCGACCCGCGCATGTGGCCCTTGGTTTGCAACTATGATTCCGTGACGGTGTTATTATTAAGGAACCCGCGCCCCAGCCAAACGGGTAGCATATTTCTGTCCTTCACAAACCTCTATACTGGAATGAACGCGCATGCGCTTCTCAGTTGACGCTCACGCCATCGGATGTCACCTGACAGGGAATGAAGTCTATATCCGCAATCTTTTGCAGGAATTTCCCGTGCTCGACCCCCAAGCCGAATTTACCGCCTACCTCTCCATGGAGGGTGCCCCGGCCTGGATTCCCGGCCGCGTCGCCCGTGAATGGGTCTCTAAAAATCCGTTCCGCCGGCTGGGCTTCGATTTGCCGCGCAAGCTGCTCCGCAGCCGTCCCGACCTGATTCACGTTCAATATACCGCGCCGCTCTACTGTCCCGTGCCCGTGGTAGTCAGCGTTCACGACGTCAGCTTTCTGGAGCACCCGGAATACTTCACCCGCTTTCGATCCTTACAGTTGCGGCTCACTGTACACCGCACCGTCCGCTCGGCCGCCCGCGTGCTAACCCCCAGCGAATTCTCGCGCCAGGCGATTTTAGACGCCTATGGTCTCGATCCCCGCAAAGTCGTCGTCGTTCCCAACGGCGTCTCTTCCACCTTCCGGCCCGTTCTGCGCGAAACGGCTCTCAGCCGTATCCAATCCCGTTTTCACATTCCCGGACCGTTCATTCTCACTGTCGGGGACCTGCAGCCCCGCAAGAATCACGTCGGGCTGATTCGCGCCTTTGAAGATTTATTGCGTGCGAATCCCCAACTGCCCCATCGGCTCGTGATGGTGGGAAAAAATACCTGGTACACCCCGGAAGTGCGCCGTGCGGCAGCCGCCTCTCCCGTCGCCGGCCGCATCCATTTTGCTGGTTTTGTCGAAGACGAAGACCTGCTCCACTTCTACGGAGCCTGCGATCTGTTCGTTTTCCCCTCATTTTACGAGGGCTTCGGCTTGCCCATTTTGGAAGCCATGGCATGCGGCCGCGCCGTCGCCTGCTCCAATACCTCCGCCATGCCGGAAGTGGCCAACGCTGCCGGCCTTCTATTCGACCCCCATTCGACGCGGGAGATGACGCGCGCGATGGAAGATTTGCTGTTGGACACGGAATTGCGCACCCGCACCGAGCGTCTCGGCGGCCATCACGCCGCGCTCTACAGTTGGCGCGAAACCGCCCGCAAGACGCTGGATGTTTACTACGAAGTCGCCGGCGCCGGGACGCGCGCCGCGGCGGGAAAAGCCCGTCGGGTTTCCGCCGGCGGCCGGGGATAGGAATGAGGCTGCCATGAAGCGCAAAGGGTGCGGCGCGCACCACCGTCCGGGTCGGAAACGGCTTCGCGCCGTACTCCGTTTTGCGCGAGTTACCATGAAGCGCAAAGGGTGCGGCGCGCACCATCATCCGGGTCGGAAACGGCTTCGCGCCGCACTCCGTTTTGCCCGAGTTTCCATGAAATTCGCGCTCGCTATCGTAATCGCATTCGCGGCATCCGCATTCGCCGCCGAAAAGGCGGTTCCCGTCGCCACGCCCGCCCCGGCTCTGCATGACGAATCGCTGCACTATGTCGTCAATTGGCCCAGCGGTCTCAGCCTCGGCGAATGTCAATTCGCCGCTCATCGCCTCGCCGCCGCCGATGGCCAGCCGTCCCACTGGGATTTTCAACTTAATCTCGACGCGGCTGTTCCCGGCTTCGAAGTTCACGATCAGATTCACTCCACCGCATCGCCGGAATTCTGCTCCTCGGAAACCGACAAGAATTACGTTCAAGGCAAGCGCAAAGCCGAAGAGAAAATCACCTTCGATCCTCACGCCAACACGGCCACGCGCGAAACGTTGAACGGCGGCGGCAAGTCCGATGTCTCCACGCCCGCGTGCGCCAAGGATCCGCTGGCGTATCTCGCTTTCCTCCGGCATGAATTGGTCGAGGGCCGCCTGCCCCCGCCGCAGCCCATCGTCTTTGGCGCCGTCTATCGGATTCGCGTCGTCTTCGCAGGCGCCGAAACCGTCAAGGTCGGCGGGAAGCCTGTCGAGACCGACCATCTCACCGCCACTCTCAAGGGGCCGTCCTCCGACGTCACCTTCGATATCTTTTTCGCCCGCGATGCCGTTCGTACGCCTGTACTCGTGCGCGTGCCGCTCTCTCTGGCGGCATTCACCATGGAGTTGGCCCGCTAAACATGCGGGTCGCGTTCTTTTCTCCCCTCCCACCTCAGAAAAGCGGCATCGCGGATTATTCCGCCGCGCTTGTGGCCGAACTGGAAAAACTCGTCGAAGTCGAGACCTTCTCCTCCGCTCCCGCATCCTTCCATCCGGCGCGTTACGACATCGCGCTCTATCAACTCGGCAATAATCCGCACCATGGATTCGTCTACGAAACCGCGATCCAACACCCTGGCGTCGCCGTCCTTCACGAAGCCAACCTCCATCACCTGGTCGCCGATCTCACCATTCGCCGCGGCGATTGGGATGCCTATCTTCGCGAAGTCGAACACGACGGCGGCGCGACGGCGCTCGAATATGCCCGCCAGTATGTGCGCACTCTGCAGCGCGGTCCCGATTATGAAGGGCTGCCCATGCTGCGCCGCGTGCTCGGCCGCTCCCGCGCCGCCATCGTTCACAGCGCCTGCGTTGAATCCGAACTGCGTTCGGCCGGCTTCACCGGTCCGGTCGCGAAAATTCAGCACGGCGCCTGGATCGTCGAGCCCGATCGTCTCGCCTACCGCCAACGCCTCGGACTCGATGTCACCACGCCGCTGATCGGCATCTTCGGTTTCCTCAAGCCGTATAAGCGAATCGCCGAATCCCTCCGCGCCTTCCGCCGCTTGGTCCGCGCCGATCCGCGCGTGAAAATGATTCTGGTCGGCGAGCCGCATCCGGAGTTGGCCCTCGATTCACTCATCCAATCGCTCGGTCTTTCCGACTCGGTGCGCGTTATCGGCTTCGCGCCTATCGAAGACTTCAACGGCTATCTCGCCGCCTGCGATATTGTCCTTAATCTACGCTTCCCCACCGTCGGCGAAAGCTCCGGCACCTTGCTGCGCTCACTCGGCATGGGCAAGGCTGTGATCGTGTCCGATATCGGTTCGTTTCGTGAATATCCGGACGGCGTCTGCCTGAAAGCGCCCGTCGACCAATCCGAAGAGGATACCCTCTTTGAGTTTCTGAACCGGCTGGTCTCGCGGCCC
>JBDTAT010000237.1:0-2588 GCA_039924505.1 Bryobacteraceae bacterium | reverse complement strand
GACCGAAACCGATTCCTGAAAGCGCCTGGATCACCATCGCGGAAGAAGCAGCCGAAGACTGGGCCAACTGGTCGCCCGACGGGAATACGCTATATTTCACCTCCGGCAGGGATGGACATACCTGCCTATGGGCGCAGCGGATCGAAGCAGGCTCCCACCGGCCGCTGGGAGAAGCCTTCGCCGTGCAGCATTTTCACGGACGGGTATCCTATCAGCAAGGAGGTTGGTCAGCGGCCGGCGGGCGAATTGCCGCGGTGCTCCGCGAGGATACGGGCAACATTTGGATGATGTCACGCCCCCGGGCGCGCTGACGCGGCGGGACGTTGCCATGAGCGCTTAAAGGCCGGAGTGAGTAGTGTATCGCCGCAACTGGCGACGGTCCAATTAGCACCATGTGGAAATCCCTTTTACTGCTGTTTGGCAGTGCGGAGCGATCCCAAACGAGCGGCAAAATAGGAACCGAGAACAAGCAAGCCTGCCGCAGCCTGTGCAGTCAGGGTCTCGACCGTCGGGAATATGGAAAACCAAAGCCCCATCCAGGATGGGATCACCTTCGCAAGCCGCGGAAGATCGGTTTTTGGGAGCCAGTGCGCCAGTTGCATTTCCTGCGCTTGCTCTCCAACCATCACGAGCAGAACGCCGCCCAACATGACGCCGGTCAGGACTAACATCCTTCGATACGGTAAGCGGCGATGGGCCATAAACGTCAGGACTGCGACGATGCCAGAGAAGAAGACTCCGAGCAACACGCCATACCGGATAGGCCCGGCGCCAAGCCGCAACCTATAGCTCTGCAGAAATAGCACCACCTCAAAACCTTCACGATACAGCGATGTGAATCCGAGCACTGCGAGGCCCCACCAGAGATTTGTTTTGGAACGTGCGAGGCCGCCCCCGCTTTGCAGAAGTTCCTGCTTCTTCTTCGTGTGAAGCGAAATCCAGCCGGTCCAGTACAGCTTGTGAAAGAACCAATTCATGACTACGAGCAGCACAATAATCGCGAGCAAGCCCGTAGCCGCCTGGATAGCGAGGGACGAAATCGCCGTGCTGAGGTCGTCGATGACGCCTATGGCAATGCGCCAAGTGATCAGAGTAGCGAGCGCCGCCACGCCGGCACCCGCAGCCACCGGACGTCGATAGACCGCGCTGGAGCCAACCATGCCGGCAGTAACGGCTGCGAGCACCAGAATGCACTCCAAACCTTCACGAAAGACAAGCACGCCGATATCGAGAACGGCGGCGGTTGCATCCGAGTGTGGCGCAACTGGATCGGGAATACCGCTGCCGGTGAACCCTTCCCGGATAAGCACCGCGGCAAGGACGAATCCGCCGATCCAGAGAACTGCGAAGAAAAGCCTTCTCAAGGCAGGGCGCGGAACATTCCCCGCCGGTTCCCGTGCCGCTCTGTTTTGAAGCAAGGTAAACCCATTACACTTTAGATGCAAATGGCTGTCAATAAGAATGTTCCCCGGCCGTGGTTTTCCGCGGTGGGGAAGCCAGCCAAGCCTTAAAACGGCCTGCAACTTAATAAATTATGGGTAGGTTTCGTGTCAGGTTTCTCATTCCGGCGGCCGCTTTGAGGTGATACCGATTTGCAACTGGAGGGCGAGTGATTACTAACGATTGACCGGGCATTACTCCTGGATGGCGCGATGGCGGGTGATCCTCAACAGTCAAAACCTGCCGAACCTACCTGCTCGGGCGGGGTTAAACTACCCGTTTTACGGATGTGGAACTGGGCCGAATAGCGCACTCTGAAATAGAGGAGATTTTATCATGGCCAGTTCCCTGGTTACCTTTTCGAATGAGCTTGCGTCGGTCGTCGAGCAGTCTGCCGTGGCGGTCGTGGCCGTTCATGCCCGGCCGCGTTTCAATTCCAGCGGCGTACACTGGTCGCCCGGCATCGTGGTTACGGCCGCGCACGCCATTCGTCATGACGAAGATGTTTTTGTTACCACGGGTAAAGGCGAAAAGCTCGTGGCCGATGTGGTAGGACGAGATCCGGGTACGGACCTCGCGGTTCTGCGCGTTAAGGATCTCACCATACCTGTGGCCCGCCGCCTTGAGGACAGCGGGTATCGAGCCGGCCATCTGGTTCTCGCCATTGGGCGCAACAAAGAGAGCGCCAACGCAGGAGTGGGAGTCATTAGCAGCCTTGGCGGTCCGTCACAGACCTGGCGCGGCGGAAAGCTGGATGAAGTGATCAGGTTGGACCTTTCCTTACACCCGGTAGCCTCGGGTGGCGCCATCGTGGACACATCGGGAAAGCTCATCGGCATCGCAACCCCGGCACTTTCCAGAGTGTCTGTGTTTGCCGTTCCCCAGACGACAGTGGAGCGCGTAGTGAAGGCTCTTTTGGCGCACGGAAGAATGCCGCAAGGTTACCTGGGCGCGGGCTTACAACCGATCGCGCTGCCTGAACATCTAACCAAGGGTCTGGGATTGTCCGTCCCGGCTGGATTGATTACAGTGAGCGTCGATCAGGATGCGCCGGCCGGGAAAGCCGGGTTGCTGCTTGGGGATGTGCTGCTCGATCTGGATGGTCAACCCGTCCACCGTCCGGAGAGTGTAAGGGAGCTGCTGGCGGA
>JBDTAT010000236.1:0-4875 GCA_039924505.1 Bryobacteraceae bacterium | reverse complement strand
CTTCGGAGAGCTCATCCAGCCCGCGGCCGGCATTCCGCATTACTTCCATCACCCGCAGGGCAGTCAACAGGCCGTCTCCAGTGGTCGCCCAGTCCCGGAAAATGATGTGGCCCGACTGCTCGCCGCCGAGCTTCGCCCCACGGCGCACCATCTCTTCCAGAACGTACTTGTCGCCCACCGGCGTCCGGACCAGGCCGATGCCGTGCGCGGCAAGCGCGCGTTCCAGCCCCAGATTCGACATCACCGTGGCGACAACCACGGGCTTGCCATCCGCTTCCGCCAATCGTCCCTGCGCATGGAGCGCCAGCCCGGTCAGCAGCATCACGGCGTCGCCGTCCACGATTTTGCCGGATCTCGAAATGAACAGCGCCCGGTCCGCGTCCCCGTCGAACGCGACACCCAAATCGGCGGCATCCGCGCACACGCGCGCGCGCAGGCGATCCAGATGCAGCGAGCCGCAGTTTAGATTGATATTGCGGCCGTCTGGAGAGCACGCCATCGTCTCCACCCGCGCCCCCAATCGCTCAAATAGTTCCGGCGCCAACCGCGAAGCCGCACCGTTGCCGCAATCTACGATCAGCCGCACACTATCGAGCGTTCCCGCCAGTGTTGCAGCCAGGTAATCGATATACGATGCAGCGAGATTTTCATCGGCGCGTAACTCCACAACTCCCCGCGGCGCCGCGTTCTGCTCCAGCGACGCGAAAATGGCGCCCTCCAGCGCGTGCTCCTGTTCGTCGGGAAGTTTAAAGCCCGAGTGATCGATGATTTTGATGCCGTTGTCGAGGTACGGATTGTGCGACGCCGAGATCATCACGCCGGCCGCGAAATGCCCCGTCCGCGCCAGATAGGCGATGCCCGGTGTCGTGATCACTCCGGCAAACCTCGCCTTCGCTCCGCCGCGCGCCAATCCGGCGGCCACCGAAGCGGCGATCGCGCCGCCCGACTCCCGCGTGTCCATTCCAATCGCGACTTCTGGATCCAGGTGATGCTTCGAAATCCATTCTCCCAGCGCCGCGCCCGCCGCATGCGTAGTTGCATCGTCCAGCGGAAATTCGCCGGCTACGCCGCGAATTCCGTCCGTGCCGAATAGCTTTCTTACCATTGACATTTATTATTGCGGATTCTGCGGAATTCGTTCGACGATCACCCTGACGGTGACCATCGGCGAGGATTCGAAGCGGACCTGCGGATCGGCGATGTAAGAGTTAACGCGGAACTGCGCCTTGCCCGAAACATTTCCGATATTCACCGGGTCGGTTTGCGCAAACTCGATCTGGCGGACCCGGTCTTCCGGTCCGCCAATCCGCAAAGTTTCCGGTTGCACAATGGTCTTCACCACGCGATAGCCAATGGGCGGCGAACCGGCGAAGCGCACTTGTACCGGCACGTCCCGCGATGCGTGCCGCTCAAACCGCAGGCGTAGTTGGGAAGGCACGGCGCGCATAAACGTCACGCCGTCGGGCAAATTGATGTTCGTGGTGCTGATGGTAAATGTCTGCTCGCCCGGGTGCTCGTTTCCGGACAGGTCGATCTCGACCGCCGTCGCCGCCAGACTCGTGGATGTCAGTTTTCGCGCCGGCCCCCGGATTTCCAGGTGTACCCGGTCTGGAACCTCGGAGCCAATCTCCAGATCCTTCGGCAAATGCGTATAGAAAATGGGAACGGACTGCGATGTCAAAAGAGTGGGCTCATCGACGACGGCGAACCACAGCGCAGCCGCCACGGCCAGAGAAAGCAGTTTCCACAAAAAATGATCGAAAACAAGACCTTTCATGAATGCTTCGCCTGCTTCCATTCCGGCGCCGCGCTCACGTCCGCTGCTTCTCCCTGGGGCGGTCCCGGCGGTAGCGCGGGTGGTTCGGACTTGTCGTTGGCGAACTGCGACAAGCGCTCCTCCACCCGGCGCAGGCTTACATCGGTTTCAATTTCGCCATAGGCGGCAATCGAAAGCCGGCCAGTCTCCTCGGACACCACCAGGGAGATGCAGTCGGTCTCCTCGGTAATCCCAATCGCGGCGCGGTGGCGCGTTCCGAGTTCCGCGGAACGGATCGGATTGGTCGTCAGCGGAAGAAAGCAGGCGGCCGCAACAATGCGGTCGCCTTGCAGAATCGCCGCTCCGTCGTGCAAAGCGCCACCCCGTTGGAAGATGACGCAGAGCAAATCGCGGGAGACAAAGGCGTCCAGCATGACGCCACTTTCAATAAAGGTTCGAAGACCGATCTTGCGCTCAATCACGATCAATGCGCCGATCTTAGCCTGCGACATTTGTGCGAGGGCGAGCAGCAATTCTTCGTTCACTTCCCTGCGGTCGAGCCGCCTGCCCAGGCCGAGGAACCGGTTGCGGCCGATGCGCGCCAGCATCCGCCGCAGCTCCGACTGAAACATGACAATGAGACCAAACGCAGTGTACGGCGCCAGCGCCGCCAGAATGGAACGCAGCAGCTCCATCCGCGTCCAAACCGCAACCAGATAAACCAGCACTAGTATGGCGATGCCGGTGAGAATATGCGCCGCGCGCCGGCCGCGGACAATCATGATGAACTGATAGATCAAAAAGGCGACAGCGAGGATGTCGAGAATGGCGATCGGACTAAGCTTCGGAATGCTGGACAGCAGCGGCGAGTAGAAAAGTGGCATGGCTCACCGGACTTGCCGCTTCGGCGTCACGCGCTGAACGGAAAAACGACGCCCTTGATGGAGGCGCCGCGGACGTCGATGCGTTTTAGGTCCGTCGTGCCGATGCCCAACGCTTCGGCCAGCTTCAGCGTACTGTCGCACGTCTGAAACGGCGGCGTGCCCCGCCCGGCTTGCGGATCGTAGCCCATTACCGCTGTGGCAACGGCGTCCGTATTAACCGGATTCGTGCCCGCGATCAACACGCCCGGGCGCACCGCGCGCAGCGGACGCCGGATCCACGGACCTTCGCCGCCCGTGATGGTTTCGATGCCATCGATAAACGCAATGTCGATGGGCCGCGCGGAGACGATATCCGCCACAATGCGCGGCATGCGATGGCCCGGTTCGCGGCTGGACGTGGGGTCGATCTCGGGCGGCGCAATCTTCGCCGGTTGCCGCTTGCCCTCATGGCACACCCGGACGCGGCCCTTCCCGGGATTTTCGTTCGGCGCGTCCACTCCTGCGTCGTCGCCATAAATCGAGGCCGGCGTAATGCCGAAGCAGTTCTTCATCGACAGCGTGACTCCGCACGTCTCATGATTTTTCAGCTTCGCCATCGACATAAAGACATCCGTGTCGTGATAGGCGTGATTCAGCAGGTAGGCCGGATACATGTACCCGCCATTGACAGGTTTGAAACTCACGTAGCGTTTGCCTTTACCGAGAGCATTCGTATTTTCGAACTCCAGTTTTGAGCTGGCGCTCTGGAACGCGCGCACGTTCCAACCGGAATCGAGCAGATACTCTTCGAGCGGTCCCGATGTCGCCCACGCGCTTTCCACCAGCCGGATTCGAGTTGCGCCGGCGCGATCGAGCAGGTGTACCATCGCCAGGATTGTCTTCGGGTGCGTGTAATGCGTCACGCCGAGCGGCTTGCCTTGGAACCGCAGCCCCGGGCTACCCGTAAGATTCAACTTGATGGTAACGGTTTTGTTATTTACGATGCGGCGCAGTCCGCCAAGTTGATCGAACATCGTCCCCATCGCGGCCGTCAGATCGCCATCGTAGGACGGGCAGCGCGCAATCGACACCGGAGCCGCCGGGGTCTTCGCAGCACGCAGAACGGCCGCCGAAGCAGCCAGGGTAAGCAACTCGCGACGCGTCATAGGGGCACTCTCCGAGTTTATTCTAACACCAGGGTTGCCACTGCGCCCATGCTATCGATGTCAACGCCAGTGCCTTCTTCCACTTCGTAAGGCGCGACCGCTTTTTCCGGCGCATCCGGCCGGTAAAGCCGCGCGTGCTGGAATTTGCCGAGCAAATGCACGGTGATATTTTCCACCGGATAGTCCGAATAGTTCACCAGGTGCAAAATCACTTGCTTGCCATCGGGCGATTCCAGCAGGTTCGATATCATCGTCGAAACGTTGAACAGGCGCGCCCCCAAATTCTTACGCCCGGTCATGGAATTCAATTCTTTCCAGATTTCGTCCAGTTTGTCGAGGTCCGCTTTTTCGAGCGTAATTTCTCCCGGCCGCGCGGACGGAAACTTCCAGCCCGGAGGTCCGGTCAGCAATGTTCCGCCGGCGCGCGTGAACGCTTTTAGAATCTCTTTCTGATGGTCGTTCAAGGTGCTGGGATCGACGTTCACCGCCATTTTTGCCTCGCGCATGGATCCCTCGCGCAGCCGCGGCACGGGAACCGGCAGCACCGGCGTGTGCTTCACCGCGATCATGTCGAGAATGCCGCCGGATAGAAGCGCGCCGCTCGAGGCGTCCTCCACCAGCGCCAACTGGCTATGCGGACGCGCCGCGCGCCAGTCCTTGTGCTCCTGATAGAAATGCAGTTCCTCTCCGATGCGGCGCCAGTCCTTCAACGCCGTTGGGTCTCCCGCCAACAGGCGCCGGTTAAAATCCGGGTCCAGAGCGACCACCCAATGCGCGCCCGTCATGGCGGCGTCGCCGATGGCCTGCAAATAACGCGATAGGGTGAGGTTGGCTTTGGGCGGCGGTTGCATTGCGATCCACACAGGCTTGCCGGTCGAGGCTTTCGCATATCGCAGAAAGCCGGTGTTCGTGTCGATCCACGGCGCGCCGCTCGGAGCGGATTTCGCATCCGCATCCTCCGGATTTTCGACGCCCGGCCAGACGCCCTGATCGGTCCCCGCCACCGGCGCATTGCTATCGAACTGAATCCGGTCGCGGCGCGTCAGCTCGATCAGCGTCACGCGCGAATCGGCCAACACGCGGCGCACTC
>JBDTAT010000235.1:0-4267 GCA_039924505.1 Bryobacteraceae bacterium | reverse complement strand
CCATCGCCACATTTTTGGCTATTGAAGCGGCACTTCCGGCTTGACACCTTAAGTAGATTTGAGCCATGGGAAAGCCATTCTCCAGACGTGTTTATTGCCGTTCTATCGCCTAACGAATGCCAACATCGCCGCTGTGAAGGCCGATCCAGGACGCATCGTTCTCCAAAGAATTGTCCCGTGGCTCTGGAATTAAAAATCGACGATATGGGTGGTGGGAGGCTTGCACGACGGTGATTAACTCAACGGTACAGAGTAGGATGATCCGGCTTTGGGCACTTACTGTGCTCCTGGCCGGCATTGGCGCCGCACAAACAGCCGCGCTGAGTCTGTCCTCCGGTTCTGGCTCGCCGGGCAGCGTGGTCACGTTAGACTTGTTGTTAGCATCAACGGAAGGGCCGCCCGCAGCCCTAGCGTGGACCGCGAGCTATGCGACGAAGGATATCACCGCGGTGAGCGTAGCCGCCAGCGGCACCACGACATCGATTAGCTGCAACAATACCCCCGGGACTTCCAAGTGTGTGGTCTGGAGCCTCAACTCCAACACGATATCGAACGGCGTGGTCGCGACACTCGCTTTGACGATTTCGAGTACGACGACGGACACATCGTCGGCGATTCAACTTTCTAACGGGGATGCCGTCTCCCTGGGTGGATTGGCGATTCCAGCCTCTTCGACCGGAAGCACTTTGACGCTGAACGTCGCACCCCCCACGCCAGTTATCGACAGCGCCACCACCGTCGGCGGGATCGTGGGAAGCGCGTTCTCGTATCAAATCACGGGCACCAACACACCCACCCGCTACGGAGCGACGGGGTTGCCCGTCGGCTTATCGGTTAATACCGCGACCGGCTTGATCTCCGGAACGCCCACGGCGGCGGGAACCTCGACCGTAACACTAAGCGCGACCAATAGTGGCGGGACCGGGTACGCGACTCTGACCTTGACTATTGCGCTGTCCGCGCCAGTTATCGACAGCGCCACCACAGCCGGCGGGACGGTGGGAAGCGCGTTCTCGTATCAGATCACGGGCACCAACTCACCGACCCGTTACGGAGCGGCGGGGTTGCCCGCCGGCTTATCGATTAATACCGCGACCGGCTTGATCTCCGGAACGCCCACGGCGGCGGGAACCTCGACCGTAACGCTAAGCGCGGCCAATAGCGGCGGGACTGGCTATGCCAGTCTAACGCTGGCCATCATCCCGGCGACCTCCGCTTCCATATCGTTTGTGCAAGCGACAGCCGATAAATCTTCCGGAAACAGTTCTCTGGCTGTCTCCTTCCCCGGAAACACGGCTGCTGGTGACCTCTTTCTGGTTGCATTCGATATAGATTCCAACACCACCACCTCCACTGTCAAAGACTCCCAAGGCAACGTTTTCACCCAGGTGGGAGCCCAATTGACATCTCCGGGAGGAGCCTGCAGCCGGGTCTATTATGCCAAGAACATTAAGGGAGGGGCCGACACGGTGACAATTACGCTTTCGGCGAATTCCAGTTGGCTTGACGTTTATCTTACCGAATACTCCGGCGCGGATCGGATAAATCCGATTGATGCACAGGCGGGAACCTCGGGGAGCGCTGGTGCTGTCTCGAGCGGCAATGCCACCACAACCATTGCCGGAGACGTTATCTACAGCTACTGCGTCGGAGACGGGGCCTGTACAGCAGGCTCCGGCTTCGCTGTCCGTTCAACATTCGATCTCAATTTCATTGAAGACATGACGGCCAGTGGGCCTGGATCTTACGCTGCTACCGGCTCGGCTGACGATGGATGGACGATGCAGATGGTGGCGCTGAAACCGCGTACGTAATCACCACCCGCGATGACCGGCGCCCTGGCGCAGACTAATGCGTCCATCCGCTCCGGTGCGACGCGCCGCCCGTGACCGCTCCGTTTGTTTGGATGCGTCGCACAAGCGCCGCTTGAGCACGTGAGGACTAGTTTTTTGGCGTTTTAACGTTGTAGTCGCCGGATAGCGCAGCCAAACGCTACGGTCTCCGGCATGGCCACTGGTTGGCCGTCGAGGACTTCCTCAATGGCCAGCCGGAGACCGTGATGCTTCGCCCTCGCCGGGTTCGGCGCGTCTTCCATATTGCCGCGATACCGCATGACGTCAGCCGAATCCATCACGAAGTTTTCCGTGGTGACCCGCGCACCGAACTTATCCGCCACGATGTTATTCGCGTCCTGGTAGACCGGGAAGTCGAACCCGACTGCACGGGCGTACTCTCGAATCTCTTCGAGCGATTCATTCGAGTTCGAATCCACAACCACGAAGTTGACGCGTCCGGTCAAATCTTTGTAGAGCTGGTTCCTCCGATAGTTGAAGGCGTTGGACATGGGACAGCGCGTCGAGAAAAACATGACTGCCGTCACCTTACCTTTAAGCGTTGAATAGTTCGCCGATCGGCCATCCATGCTGCGCAGGTTGAAATCGGATACCGGTGCGCCGAGGTGAAACTCCTCCGAATGCGCGATTCCTGGAGCGCCCGGGCGAAGCTCTTGAGCACATAACGCTTCGACCGCCAAGCCCAAGATAGCAACAGTGAATGTCAGGATTTTCATGGCTCCTCTTTTTCCGGTATCGGACCGGCGCAGGGGATTCTCATTACCTTCTTGCGTCGGCCCCGCAGGTTCTCAATCACGCAAACGCCCGCTACTGAACCTGAACAAACGGTGCGATGGAGGGCACGCCCGCGCTATTCACGAGAAACAACATGTAGTAGCCCGGCGGAGCAAGATTGGCGTTGGCGGGCGCCGTTACCGTCAGGCCGCCGGTCGACTGCGTGAAGGTTAACGGAAGGAAACGCTCGTTCTGATCAAAAAAGTGTGTCACCGCGCCCGTCCGGATGAGCGCGACGCTCGCTATGTTTGAGCCGTCGGGCGTTCCGACGAAGAAATTTGAGCCGTATTGAATCTGCGTGGGAGCCTGACTGACCGTGGGTCTGGACCCTTTGAACAGATAAGGCGGTGAATAGAACTCCGCACTCTTTTGGTCGGGTACGTTTCCAAAATCGGCTCCCATGCCCGAAACCAACACCCTTCCGTCCGGCAGGAGCAGAGCGGTGCCATGATACTCCCTGGGGGTATGC
Source organism: Bryobacteraceae bacterium (assembly GCA_039924505.1). Classification (GTDB taxonomy): domain Bacteria; phylum Acidobacteriota; class Terriglobia; order Bryobacterales; family Bryobacteraceae; genus JBDTAT01. The sequence goes on along the minus strand of JBDTAT010000235.1, from coordinate 1,171 downwards.
ATCGAGCTCATGGTTGACCATGTTTGCGAATGCGGCGACCACAACTCGGCAGCGTACACTGCGTTAGCGATGTTTCCGCCATTCTTGTCCGTCTCTCCGCCGGTAGCCAGGACACTCCCGTCAGGCAGTGTAGTGAGGTTAAGAAAGCTGCGAGGGTAGACCATGGAAGGCGTCTGTTGCCAGGCTGGTGAGGGTTGGGTCATATCGAGCACAAAGGTTGTGTTGGACGAAGGTCCGCTCCCCTGGCTGTCAGTGGAGCTCCCCGCCTTCATGAATTTGTCCGGCGTGTACATCGTGGCGCTGGCGCCGTCTAAAAAGCGAGCGTCAACCACTGACCACGTTTGGGTATTGAGGTCGAGGATGTCCGTGTCGGTGGGGTACTCCGAGCCGCCGATATGAATGACCCGTCCATCGGGCAGCACATACATGAAGGGGTAGGTCTCGAAGGGATTGTTCGCGTTGGTCAACGACGTCCAGGAGTTGGCCGCAGGATCGTAGATTTCCGAAATTCCGGCGTTTGTATGCGCGCTGGTCTGCCAGCCGGCCGTTACAAGAATTCGTCCATCCGGCAAAGTGGTTGCGGTTGGATACCACCGCTTGTAGACCATGTTAGGCACAGGCGTCCAATTCTTTCCCACCGGATCGAAAATCTCTGCATCCGCAAGTCCAATGGGACTTCCGCCGCCGTAGCCTCCGACCACGAGGATTCGCCCATCCGCCAAGAGTGCGTGTCCCGAGCAGAATAAATCGGCGGGCGCGGGAATATTGGTGAAAGTGTTGCTTATGTAATTCCAGAGCGTCGGCGTGGCGCCGTCTTGATAAAACAGCACGTTATTGTTCCGCAAAAGGATGAGGTTTACCGCCACGGCGGGAAGGTTCACGACGGAAGACCAGTTGCCTATCACCGCCGGGTTGCCGGAGTTATCCACCGTGAACGTGACTGGAGTCGAAAGCGTCATGAGCCCCACGCTATCAGTGGCGCGCGCCGCTAGTGTATGTGAGCCGGCAGCCACACTGGTCGTGTCCCACGTGATGGAATACGGCTGAGTCGTGAGCTGAGCACCGAGCGGCGCCCCATCAAGCAAGAACTGGACTCCGGCTACATACGTGTCGTCGGAAGCTGTCGCGGAAACAGTAGAGAGACTCGCTATCTGTGAGCCTTGGGCCGGCG
>JBDTAT010000234.1:0-2970 GCA_039924505.1 Bryobacteraceae bacterium | reverse complement strand
TGATAGCGCCAACGGCATCATCGCCGGCCACGGGCGGCTCCGCGCCGCACTGCAACTTCGAATGACCGAAGTGCCCGTCATTGTTCTCGATCATCTCAGCGAGACGCAGAAGCGAGCGTACATCCTCGCTGACAACCAACTCGCAATGAACGCGGGATGGGACGACGAGTTGCTGTCCGCCGAACTCGCGTCGTTGAAGGATCTGGAGTTCGACCTGAATCTGATCGGCTTCGATGACGAGGAACTGGCGCGATTGCTCGCGCGCCAAGGGGCTTCCGAGGGACTGACCGACCCGGACGCTGTGCCGGAGATCCCTGAGACTCCCGTGACCGTGCCCGGTGATCTCTGGGTTTTGGGCGATCACCGCCTGATCTGTGGGGACTGCACTCAGCCCGACGTCGTGGCCAGGTTGCTGGCTGATTCCAAGCCGCACTTGATGGTCACGGACCCGCCGTACGGGATCGAACTGGATTCCGAGTGGCGGGATCGCGCCGGTCTCAACGGATGCGGCCCCGCAGAAGCCAGCTACATGAAGCACCGGACCGCCGGCCACACCAATACGTCGATCTCTTCGGATACGCGCGCCGATTGGTCCGAAGCGTTCGAACTGGTGACAAGCCTCGAAGTGGCTTACGTCTGGCACGCATCGAAGTTCACCCGCGAGGTCCTCGATGGCTTGCTGCGGATCGGTTTCCTCCACCACCAGCAGATTATCTGGAACAAAGGCCGGACCGTGCTCACGCGAACGCATTATTGGTTTCAGCACGAGCCCTGCTGGTACGTGCGGAAGAAGAACGCCCCCTGGTACGGGAAAGCGGGCGAGAACTCCACGATCTGGGACTCGCCTTCGCCGAAATTCATCATGGGGGGATCGGATGAGGAGAAATACGACCATCCAACGCAGAAGCCGATCGAATTAATGCGTCGGCCTCTACGCAACCACACCGTGCCGGGCGATGTCTGTTACGACCCCTTCCTCGGATCGGGTACCACTCTCATCGCCGCCGAGCAAAGCGGGCGCGTTTGTTACGGCGTGGAACTTGATCCAAAGTACTGCGACGTGATCGTCCAGAGATGGCAGCAATATACGGGGAAGCAAGCCTCGCTCGATGGCGACGGACGAACGTTTGCCGCTATTGCCGACGAGCGTTCGAGGAAAGCGGCGTGATCGCGCTGTGCCGCCGTGTGCGAACGCTCGAAGCCGCAGTTAGCGCGCCAACGTGGAGCAACTCGTTCTTTGAGGCGCAGAACCTCGCGCTTAACCGGATGTCATCCCCGGAACGTGAAATTTTGAAAGCGGTGATCACCCACGCTCACGCTGCACCCAAAATCGACTTCGACGGAGATCTTTGGCGGCGGTGGGAATCGGTATTCGCGGACGTAGTGGTTGACGCACGATGTCCAGTGGCTCTTTCCGCCATCGACATGCTGCTCTGAATGCCCAATATGCCGAAGACCAGTCGCGGCGTAGATCCCGGTCTGCAACGCTGCCACCGCAAGATCGCCGGGATTGAAGCTCTGATCCGATCCGGTCATCCCGACGTGCAAGGCCTCTGTCTCGGGCTTTCGGACTGGTCGGCGGAATTGCGGATCGTCGAACAGGAACTGCGCCCTGAAAACGAGAAAGCCCGCCACGGCCGGAGCCGGGCGGGCGAAAGGGAGGGCGACGCCGACTTATTTCGCGAGCGTGTAGACCCGCGTTCCGTCCTCCCGTTTGGCGGAATCGATCTTCAAGCCCATCTTTTTGCCCAGTGTGCCGCTGATGAAACCCCGGACCGAGTGGGCCTGCCAGCCGCTGGCTTCCATGATCTCGGCGAGGGTCGCACCTCCTGGCTGCTGAATCAGGGTGAGGATCTTGGCCGTCTTGCTACCATCGCGCGCGGTACGCGGTTCCCCTCCACCCTTGGCCTGTTTACCCGCATTCGCCTTCTTCGGCGCGACCGGAGCCGCCTCTGGCGCACTGTCCGGCGTAACTTCGGGCTGTTGCGTCTGGAGTGCTTGCCAGACGCGGTTGGCACCGGTAATGCGATCTTTGAACTTCTTAACCGGCTTTACGCCGGGCAGGCTGTTCCAGATCTCGGTCAACCGGTTCCCCGGCCAGTTGGTAGCCAGCTTCGCGAGTTCCTTGGCGCTGGCGAATTGCTCGTAATCGCTGGTCATGGCGGCCTTGGCCTCTTTGGCCGAGGCGAAGGTCGTGATGTTGTTGTCGCTTTCCATCGTGTAAATCATTTTGTGCTGCTCCTGTTCCCCGGCTCTGCCGCGGTGATCACATTCATCACTTCCGTTGCATGCACAAGCAAGGTAATTGTTCAGAATGTTTTCAGGCCCGGGAAACGCAATCGAAGTCGAACGAAACGGCAGATCCCAGCAGGTGTGATTAAGTGAACGGCCACGGCGCAAAATTCGGGCGGAAGCAGGAGGACGCCATTGCAGCTCTTCTGTCGCAGCGGAACATTGAGGAGGCCGCCCGCAGTACCGGCATTGCGGTTAGGACCCTGCTGCGCTGGCTGCAAAAGTCTGAGTTCCAGACGGCTTATCGTGAGGCACGCCGCGACGCGTTCGCGCAATCCATCGGGCGGCTTCAGCAGGCCGCGAGTGCATGGAGCAACTCGTTCTTTGAGGCGCAGAGGCTCGCGCTGAACAGGATGTCATCCCCGGAACGTGAAATCTTGAAAGCGGTGATTACCCACGCTCACGACGCGCCGAAGGTCGACTTCAACGGGGATCTTTGGCGTCGGTGGGAAGTTGTCTTCGCCGAAGCGGTGGTTGACGCCCGATGCCCAGTGCCGATGACCGCCATCGACATGATGCTCTGATGCCCTATATGCCGAGGCTAACGCCCCTTGTAGATCCCGATCTGCAACGCTGCAAGCGCGAGATCGCCGGGATTGAAGCTATGATCCGATCCGGTCATCCCGACGTGCAAGGCCTCTGTCTCGGGCTTTCGGACTGGTCGGCGGAATTGCGGAT
>JBDTAT010000233.1:0-4843 GCA_039924505.1 Bryobacteraceae bacterium | reverse complement strand
GTTTCCGCGTACGGAATGGTCGACCATTCGATGCAGCCGCATTACCGCGCGGAATCCGGATGGGACGACCCCGCGAATGCTTCCGCAATGCCGCGACGCTTGCGCTTCGGAAGCCTAACCTCGTACGTCGAGGGATACGCGGTCAACAGATGGAGAGGATGCACACGGTAGCGCACGCCTGGTGCATCGGACCGGACAACTACGCCGTCGATCCGACGTGGGACGAGGGCACCGAGTACTTCGGCGTGCCCTTCCGACACGACTATCTGCGCCGGGTTCTCAAGTCCAGGAGGGACTACGGCCTAATCGATAATCCAGAGATGGACTTTCCACTTGTGAGCCGTGCACATCGCGCGGAAGAAACCGTCGTCACCCGGTGTCAAGAATCGGCCTGAGGCTGAAGCTGGTTCCCGCCACAACATCCCGATCGTGGACACTTTCAACGCGGCCCCGCAGTCCCAGTGTGGATCGTTGAACGGCTACGGACAGGTTTGGTAGCGGCCACCGCCTCAAAGAGGATCTATTCGTTTGACTGCCACATGTCAGCCATGCGCGTTTTACAACCAAGTGAACCTTCGAAAGGTGTGCGTCCACTCAGATTCCGTTGATACGCCGACTTGCAGGTTCGTAAGTGTTTAGCTTCCCAACGGCTGACTATTCGCTCACGGGCGCGCAAATTAGAGAAGAATGGTCTCATGCCATCCAAGCATTATTTAGTGGTCATGCCCGCAATTCTCGTAGAGTTGCATGCGGCCAGGTTATTCGTGTCAACGTTCACGCAAACGCGCTTGGCATTCTGTGAAACAAACCATGCATCAATCTGGGCCATCAATTTATACCCGATGTCACGGCCGCGCTGTTGCTTATCAACATGGATCCACTGCACTTCACGATCGCAGTCGAACCGGCGTGTTCGGTATCCTGCGACGAAGCCCACTATTTTTCCTTCACCCACTACAACGAAGTCCGGACGGCGCTCCAGAGCCTCTTGAAGCGAGTGTTCACCGTGTAGGTATCGATCGATCCTGTCTGTCCAGAAGGACTGGGTACCCTTTGTCTGGACTCGGAGTTCAGCCATGACAGGTATAGCTGTCGGTTCGGCGGATCGGATCGTCAGCGGCATGCCTGTCGCTTCGTAGCTTAGCCCGATGACCAGATTGCGTTAAAAAAGCTCATTCGTCATTCACCGCGAAGGGCGGTAGCGGGTTCTACGCCCATCGCGGCGCACGCAGGAATTAGCGTCGCTGCGAGAGCAACAAGAACCAGTAGCAGCGTCACTGCAACGAAGCTGACGGGATCGTGCGGCCCCACCTGAAAGAGTAGACTCCGGAGCACACGTGTCAAGGCAAGGGCCGCTATCAGGCCCACGGCACCGCCGAGTGCGGCCAGGCGCAGCCCCTCGCGCAGAACCAATTGCAGAATGTCGATGCGAGTGGCTCCGATCGCCATGCGCACTCCGATTTCTGTTGTACGCTGCGCAGTCATGAACGCCATCACGCCGTAGAGCCCGATTGCAGCAAATATCAGACCGGCGAACGCGAAGAAACCGAGCAGGGCGGTCTCGAAGCGCGGGCGATCGGCCAGCCTCCTCACATATTCGTTGAGAGTTTCGATTTTGATCGGAACTATGGGATCGAGTTGCGCAATTCGGGATCGCACCCAGGGCGCGATAATCTGCGGTGGCAGAACCGAATCGACGATCAACATCGGCGCCCTTCCACTCGTCCAGTCGTCGGGAATGTTGCGTCGAAGAAAATAAATCTCTGGATTGTCCGGCTGGTTGAGCCCATTGTTTTTTACATCTTCCGCTATCCCAACGATTGTGTACCACGGGCCGTCTGCCGCACTGCCCACTTGTATGCGCTGCCCGATCGGATTGATGCCGGAAAACAGGCGTGCGGCCAGCAGACGGTTCAGGATCGCGAAGTTTTGTTTGGAATTCGGATCGGCATCGCTGAAATTGCGGCCCCGAAAAATCGGAATATCGAGTGCGCGGAAGAAATCCGGCGTAACCCTGCGGCAAACCACAATCTCGCCAATTGCCGCCGTCGCATGCGGCCTTCCGGCAACAGCGAAATCGGAGAATCGGCGGCTATCGTGCCAGCCGCCGGGAGGTAGCGAGTCTGTCCACGCTACGGCGCTCACGCCGGGCAATTGGCGTATCGCCTCCTCGGCGTTCAGATAAAACTGCATCTTTTTCTGTCCGGTCGGGAAACGAAAATCCGGCAGCGCAACGGCTGCGGAAAGGACTCCGCGCGTCTGAATTCCGAGCGGTTGATTCTCCATGCTCATGAAGCTGCGCAGCAGCAGCGCCCCGCCGCAAAGCAGAACCATGCTGATAGCAATCTGCGCGATGACAAGACCGCGCCGGACAGCGGCCTGTTTGCTGGAATGAATGCTTCGGACCGCCAGCATCATTGCGCGTGGGTTTTCGAGCGCGGGTAGCAGGCCGAAAACCACTACGCAGGCCAGCGAAACCAAAACCGTAAAGGCTGCGATGCGCGAGTCAAGATGCGCTTTGCCCAGGAACGGAATTCCGGTGGGTGCGATAGCAACAAAGATTCGCAACAACCCCGCCGCTACCGCCATTCCCGTTCCAGCACCCGCCAGGGAGAGTAGAAGCGCTTCCGTGAGGCTTTGACGGATAAGCCGGGCGCGGCTCGCGCCCAGCGCCGAGCGCACCGCCAGTTCGTGTTCGCGTGCCGCGCCGCGCGCCATCATGAGACTGGCGACATTTGTGCAGGCAATGAGCAGCACTGCAAACACAGCGCCCAGCAGTACCCAGGAGGCCAACTGTACCCCTTCGGTCTCGCGGTCGCGCAGCGAGCGGATGCTCAGATGGAAATCCTTACGGAAATCCTGACGGATCGATTTCGGAATCATTTGCTCCGTGCGCAGGAACAGCGGCTCCATCTCGGCCGCCGCTTGCGCGATGCTCACGCTGGGCTTGAGCCGCGCAAAGGTTCGCATCGGACTCCCCGGGAAGGCATTGCGCTGGTTCTCTTCGTCTAAGTTAAAGGGGAGAAATACATCGGCGGGCTGCAGAGTGGGCAGTTCAAAGCGTTGGGGCAGCACGCCAACAACGCGGACTGGCTTGCCCCCAAGATCGATCAAGTGGTTGATGATATCAGGATCGCGGTTAAACCTGCTGCGCCAGAGCCCGTACGAAATGAGCGCGACAGGCGGCCCGTGCGGCTGGTCTTCTTCCGGCAGGAAATTGCGCCCGAGCAACGGTCGAATACCCAGCATCGGCAGAAAGCCGGCCTGCATACGGATACAGAAGAGCTGGACCGAGTTGGATCCGATCAGATCGCAAGCATAAGGACCGGCTTGCTGCGACGCGAAAGCGGCAAACGGCTTTTGATTGTCTCTCCAATCGAAGAAAAAGCTGCCCAAGGTGAACTCCTCGGTCTCCAGCGACTGAATGAGTCCAACGGAAACAATCCGGTCCGCATGCGCATAGGGCAATGCGCGGAAGAGAATACGGTCCACCACGCTGAAGACCGCGGTAGTAGCTCCGATTCCTAATCCGAGAGTCATTACCACCACCAGGGTGAAAACCGGAGACTTACGCAGTATACGCAAGCCGTAGCGGAGATCCTGGCGTAGTTCGTCGATCCACGTCCAGCCCCATGCCTGGTGAATCTCTTCGCGCAGCCGCAGAGTGTTCCCGAACCTTCGCTGCGCCGCATAGCGCGCTTCTTCCGTGCTTGCGCTGTCGGCCCGCATCTCCCGCGCGCGGAGTTCGCGATGCAGGCACATCTCTTCTTCCATCTCGTGATCAAACCGCTGACGGCTCGCAAAAAGCCTGAGAGATCGTCTGATTAACTCGCCCAGCATCTTGCTCTCCTCATGTGGTTTGGATCACTCGCGTCACCGCTCCCATCACCCGCTCAAATCGCGAAATCTCCTGTTCCAACTGTTTCCGCCCCGCCGCAGTCAGGCGGTAATAACGGGCGCGGCGGTTCTCCGCGGTTGCTCCCCACCCCGCTTTGACCCAGCCTTTGATCAACATCCGCTGCAGCGCCGGATAGAGCGATCCCTCTTCCACGGTGAGGACGTCCTGAGAAAGCACCTCGATGGATTTGGCGATCTCGAACCCATGCAGTTCGCCGCTCCAAGCCAGCACGCGCAGGATCAGCATGTACAGAGTGCCCGGTGGAATCTGATCGCGCGGCATATCGGCCTCCTTGCATAGCCTAACTATGTCAGCACCACACTACACCAAGCTGCCGAGGTTTGCAAACGGATATTTCCCGGATATTTCCCTTGATGGTGCGTACCGGTGATCGCGGGCAGTGGATCTAACGTGGTGAAGGGAGTCCGTCTGTTTTCGATTTTTTGGGAGAGCACACGGCCTCACCGATGGCTTCGTTCTCGGATGTTTTGCCTGGCAAGTTCAAGATGCCTCCATTCGGAGCCGGCTTCCGATTCTGCTGGGCTGGCTGGCCTGCACAAGCCCCGATCTATCTGCAGGAGACGAAGGTGTAAAATTCGGACTTTCCGGCTGCGGAGATGGAGCAGGTTATTTTGTTGCAACTCGCGTATGAAATCGGCTTCTTCGTGAATACTGCCGGTCAATCGCCGCGTTCCGGGCCGCGTCCGCGAGGAAGGCGCATCATACCGCCGCGGGCGCGCATTTTCATCGCCTTTGGTGGGACGCAGGGCATGGACGCTCCGTTGAAAAACCGGGGTCGGCCGGGACCCGCTCCCTGCGGTCGCGGCACGGTTCCGAGGCCGTGCTTGCGGGGAAAGACGATGTTTTTCATCGCCTGTGGCCGGACGCAGGCGCATGGACGCTCCCTTGCGGTGGCGGGCGATGCCGGTTAGAAGGCACAACGCC
>JBDTAT010000232.1:0-2666 GCA_039924505.1 Bryobacteraceae bacterium | reverse complement strand
GAGCGCGACGTCCAATATGTCGCGGAGCGGCGATTCAGTGCAAGCTCCGTTTCCGCTGTATACGCTCGATTCCTATCTTTCAATGGGCGCAGCCTACCCGAATTCGAGTAATGCGCGGAATACATTTGAGTTTCGGGACGGCGTATCGACGCGCCACGGCAAGCACTCCTTGCGGGTTACCGCGCAGGCCGATTTATACCAGGTGAATACGTTTCTGGCGGCATACCCGTCGGGTTATTTTCAATTCTCTTCCGGCCTTACCAGTCTGCCCGGCGTAACGGATACGGGCCTGGGCTTCGCCAGCTTCGTGCTGGGTCTCCCGCAATACGCCGAGCGCACGGTGATCGCGTCGCCATCTTATTTCCGGGCGGCGTACGCGTCGCTGGCGGTGAACGACAAGTACGAGTTTTCAAAAAGCCTCACGCTCAGCGTGGGCGTGAACGCCAGCCGGCGCGCGCCGCGCGTCGAGAAATACGACCGGCAGAGCACGATTGACCGCGCGGCGATCGATCCCGCGAACGGACTTCCCGGCGGCGTGATTTTCGCCGGACGCGACGGCGTTTCGCGCGGGTTGCGGCCGGCAAACTTGGACCTGGACCCGAGCGTCTCGATCGCCTGGAATCCGCGGGGCGATGCGAATACGGTGGTGCGCGCTTCCTATGCGCGGTCGCACGGGCAAATTCCGATTTACAACGGCCAGTGGGGCACACAGGGGTTCAACGCACGGCAGGCATTTATTTCGCCGAATACCGAACTAAACCCGGCAGTGAATTTCGAAACCGGTCTTCCGGGACTTGCCACGCCGCTGCCGGATTTGACGCCGTCAGCCGCGGATAACACCTCCGCTGATTTCATGGATCGCAGCGGCCGGGAGCCGGTTTATCAATCGGCGTCGCTCTCGCTCGAACGCGAACTGCCGCTATCGATGGTGGTGTCCGCGGGGGCGACGCACAGCGTGGGCCGCGATTTGCTGGTGGGCAATTCGGCGGCGAATCCCGATGCGGTGAGTCCGGCCAATCTCAGTAACGGAAACGCATTGTATAACGATACGTTCCGCCGCAGCCTGCAGCCATTTCCGCAATTCACGGGATTCGATCTATTCAATCTCTACCCGTCGGGCCGGTACCAGCGCGATTCAGGCTTTTTCCGCCTGGAGAAGCGCGCATCGTTCGGACTATCGCTATCGCTCTACTATGAATTTTCGAAGCAGCTTGACGACTATTCCGGCCCATATGGCAATCAGGACTTCTTAAATCGGGCCAACGATTGGTCGCTGACTTCCTATAACCCTCCACAATATCTGCAAATCAGCTACGTTTACGAACTGCCGTTCGGGTCGAACAAACCGTTGTTCAATTTTTCCGACTGGCGCCGGCCGAGTGTGGACGGCTGGTCGGTCAGCGGACCGGCGTATTGGAACGACGGCACGCCGGTCGCGTTGCATCCGGAGTACAACAATACCGGCGGCGTAATTTCGGCGCTGAACGTGAACACCGTGACAGGCGTCGACCCGAACATCGCCAATCCGGCGCCGGCGCAGTGGTTCAACCCAGCGGCGTTCGATCAGCCGGCCGACTTCACGCTCGGCGACGCATCGCGAACAAGTTCGAGCTTGCTGAATCCGGGCACCCAGGTGCTGGATTTGAGCGTCAACAAACGGCTGCCGGTGGGTGTGGACCGGGCGATCGAACTGGACGCCTCGGCGTTCAATGTTCTGAATCACGGAGACTGGAACTATCCCGATCCGAACATCGGCCCGGCGAGCGCGCCGAATGTAAACGCGGGAAGAATTATCGGCTCGCATGGGGGGCGTGTGATTCAGCTCGGATTGAAATTCAGCTTCTAATGAATGCGCGCAAAACGGAGTGCGGCGCGAAGCGGTTCGGTGCCCGGATGGTGGCGCGCGCCGCGCCATTTGCGCTTCCGGCCGTATCATGACGTTCTTTCGCGCGCTGACATTTCTGGCCGCTTTGTGCGCGTTGGGCGCATCGCCGCCGGTCCACGATTCGGGTCTGCAGATTCCGGCATGGATTGAGGGCGACGCCCCTTCGGCTACGCCGGTCTTCCATGCAACGATCAACGGCAAACGCGCGGCGGTGACGGCGGTGCGAAATCCGTCGAGCGATCAAGTGATCCTGTTGGTGCTGGATCTTACCGGAGATCTGGCGCGCGTGGAACCGGCCGAACAGGCGCTGACGAGCGAAATCGGCAAGCTGCCGTCGAATGCCTGGGTAGGATTGCTGCGAGCTCAGGACGGGCTGCATGTGTTGGCCGACCCCGGCCCCTCGCGAAAACCGGCGCTCGATGCGATTCAGACGCTGACGATTAGCGGGAAGGCGGGATTGCTGGACACAGTGCAATCGGCATTGTCGATTGGCGATGCGATGATGCGGCGGTCGCCGGCGCGCGTCGCGGTGCTCTATATTACCGACAGCGACATCGCGAACTATCGCGACGATTATACGAATCCGGTGATCAATCAAAGCGATCCGCACGACCTGAGCCGGCGTTTTCCGGAGGCGCTGGTCAACGAAAAGATTTCGGCGCTGCTGGAGCCAGTGGGCACGCTCGAACCGCCGCTCTACATCGTTCACTTGAACTACCGCGGCGACCGATTGAACCTGGCGTATCAGAATGGCTTGAAAACGCTGGCGGAGGCGACGGGC
>JBDTAT010000231.1:0-4224 GCA_039924505.1 Bryobacteraceae bacterium | reverse complement strand
GATACAGCGCCGCCACTGCCGCGATGCCGTATAGAAAATAGGTCACCACGCAAGCAACGCCACCCCGCACGCCACCAGCAGCGCTCCGGCCCAGCGGCGCGCGTCCACGTGTTCTTTCAAGACCAATTGCGCCAGCGCTGTCTCCACAACCAGGCTTGCCGCGGTCGCGGGTACCGAAAAGCTCAAATCCGCCACCGCCAGCAATTGCATAAACGCGAAGAACGATATGGCCATGAAGAAAATCGCCAGCAGCAGATATTTCCGCTGCGCCAGGCTCGCCAGCAGTTTGCCGGTGCGTCCGCGCGAGAGGTGAATCTCGCCGTGACGCTTCATCTCCAGCGCTTGCAGCAGATCGCCCGCGGCCGTGCAGACTACGATGGTCGCCACCAGCAGCCATGGCTGCATCAGGGGTTCTCCACCGGACCGGTCGTATCCGGCCGCGTCAATCCCACAATCGCGGTTCCCGCGACGATCAGCAACGTTCCCGACCACCGTGTCCAGGAAACATGCTCGCCCAAAAACCATCGCCCCATCATCGCCGACAACACATAGCCGAGCGAAGTCACGGGCAGCACGTAGGTCAGATCCGCCCAGCTAAGCAGCGCCATGCGCGACAGCAGCCACAGGATCAACAGCAACACGCCCGCCAGCACCCACGGGCTAAATAATGTTTTTAGAAACAGGAGCGGCGAGAATCGCAACTCAGCGCCCAAATGTTTCAATCCCCAGGCGAGCGAAAAATTTCCGAGGCAGTTACTGAGAATCACGACGGCGGTGAATGCTTGCGTCTTCAGCCGGATTTGCGCGTGACGCTCTGTGCGCACGAGCCCGATGCGGCGTTCCTCTGCCGTTCCCACGCCCGTCTACGACACCCGTTCCTCTTGCGCGCCGGTCCCGAGCGCCGCCAACGCGCTGGAGGCGGCCCTGGAATCCTTGATGAATTGTTTGCGCTTGCCCCGCAGCGCCATGTATTCCTTGGCTTCTTTATACAAGCGGCGGCGGTCGTTGCTATCGAACATTGCCTTCCTGACGATGCGCCAGGCGGCCTTCGGACGGAAGTAATATTCGGCGTAGAAACGCTCCACCCACTCCATCAACTCGGCCTCGTCCAGAATTCCCGGATAGATCACGTTCGGGAGTTGGTGGCCGGCCTCATCCGCCATGCCTTCGATTGAGACCAGCGCATTCTTCTTCGCGTATTCGTAAAATTCCGTTCCCGGATACGCGTGGCCAAGCGAGACTTGAATGGTTTCCACATCCAGGCGCTTGGCAAAGTCGATCGTCTTGCGCAACGTTTCCCGCGTTTCTCCGGGCAGTCCCACGATGAAGTCGCCATGCACCACTAGATCCAGTTTCTTGCAGTTCGCCGTGAAACGCTCCGCCATGTCGATGGTGGCGCCCTTCTTGATATTTTTCAGAATCTGCTGGTCGCCCGATTCATATCCGACGATTAGCAGCCGGCATCCGGCCTCCTTCATCGACTTCAATGTTTCGTAATCCGTAGTCACTCGCGAGGTGCAGGACCAGGTGAATTTCAGTTCCTTCAACTTCGCGCACAACGCAATCGTACGGGCCTTCTGGTAGTTGAAGGTGTCGTCGTCGAAGAAAATCTCCTTAAGGCCGGGGAAATTTTCCAGCGCGTAGCGGCATTCATTCGCCACGTCGTCGGCCGACCGCAGCCGCCACCGGTGTCCGGAATGCGTCTGCGGCCACAGGCAGAACGTGCACATCGCCGGGCAGCCGCGCGTTGTGTAAAACGACAGATACGGGTTCAGCAGAAACGGGACATTGTAGTTGCGGAAATTCAAATCCCGCTTGTAGACTTTAGTGACCCACGGCAGCTCGTCCAGGTTCTCGACGACCCCGCCTTCCGCGTTGTGGACGATCTCGCCGTTCTTGCGGTAGCTGACGCCCGGCAGATCCGCGAGTGGCGTGCCTTTCGCGAAATTTGCGATTTGATAATCGAATTCCCGGCGCACCACGAAATCGATTGCAGGGGAGGAGCGCAGCACTTTCTCCGGTTCGATGGTGACCGGGGGGCCAACGAACGCCACCTTCATCTTAGGATTCGAGTCCTTCATCATCTCGGCAATCCGCGCGTCCACGTGGAAGCCGGGACTCGAAGTGAACAGCACCAGCAATTCGTAATCGTTAGCCATCGCCACCGTCTGCTCGATCGAGACCTTGTGCGGCGGCGCATCCAGAACCTTGCTCTCCGGAATCATCCCCGCCGGATAACACAGCCACACCGGATACCAATAGGATTCAATCTCGCGCGCCGCGGGCCACCGCGATCCAGCGCCTCCGTCAAATCCGTCAAACGAGGGTGGGTTCAGGAATAAAGTTTTCATGCACTCTCTTGTGTGTCCGTCTGGATACCGCGCAAAACGGAGCGCGGCGCGAACAGTTCTTTCAATCTAATGTAATACGCGCCGCGCCCTTTGCGCTTTTCTGGATACCGCGCAAAACGGGGCGCGGTGCGAATCCCTTGCATCTATTTACTGTACTGCACGCAGCGCGGGTTACTGGCTGCCGCCGCCGGACACCGGGACCGCGGGTGTCGCTGCCGGCTGCTTGGAATAATTTGAGAAGTTGATGCTCAATTCCGCGCGGCCCACCACACGTGTATCCACCATGCTCTCGATATGCCGCGGAATCGCTACGCCATCCCGGATCTCGTACTCGCGGACAAACTCCACCTTTTTCAAAAACACCGATGGATTTTTTACAAATCTTCCCGACTCCCGCACCGGGAGATATGTTTGCGCATCGATCCACAGGTCGCCCTTAAACAACCCTACCGCTTTGCGCCGCGGTGAGAGTTGGAACTGGTATACCCGGCGTCCATCGCGGTTCGCCAAGCCCTTATAGTGGAACTTGTAATTCGCCGGAGAGATGGCGATGCTTCCATCCCGCGGCTGGTTCTCTGTCGTCAAATAACGCGCAATGACTTCCTTCTTAATGGTGCTGTCGCCGGAAAACCGCAGCACGTGATACGTCACCAATCCCACCTTCGAAATGCTGCGGAGCGCGTGCAGTTTCCCTTGCTTCTTGAGTCTCGGCAGGCTGGCGTCGATATCGACCTCCATTTGCATGCCCCGCAGCGTGGATTGCGCGGACTCCCTCGCCGTCAGGTAGCGATTGACAATATAACTCGTGTCAATGTTACCGGGATCGGGATCTGGACCAGCGAGAACCGGCCGGGATAGGGCGAGCAGCGATAGTGTGAAAAGTGCGATGAACCTCAATGGCCCAACTCCAACTCGCGAAAACAACTGTTCCTTTACTGTAGCAAGGTGGGCACATAAAGGCAATGGCGTCGCCACTCGCCCCACGTATCCTCTGTTACTGGAGTTCATAGTCGATTTACCCCGGCTTTCCCTATACAGTAGGAGATGCGCCAGGACCGGGGAAAGAGGCTTTTTTCCGCGTTTCTTATTTTCAGGAGCGGCATGCGGCCGGAGCTCCCATGCGCCACAGGTTCCGGTTGGCGTACAGTATTTGGTGAATGCCCGACAATACCAGTACGTTTACACGGCGCAGCTTGTTCCAGCGGCTGGCCGTGGCGCCGGCCCTCGCGGCGCGATCGTTAGCTGCGCCTACCGCCCGGCCCCTGAATTTCCTGTTCATCCTGATTGACGACATGGGGTGGACCGATCTCGGCTGCGCGGGCAGCCGCTACTACGAGACGCCGAATATCGACCGTTTTCGCGCCCAGGGGATGCGTTTTACCAACGCGTACGCGGCCTGTCCCGTCTGTTCGCCCACGCGCGCCAGCATTCTCACCGGCCGCTACCCGGCGCGATTGCGCTTAACCGATTGGATTCCCGGACGCAAACAATGGCCGGCCGCGCGGCTGATTACACCGCGGTTTGAGCAGCAGCTTCCGCTCCCGGAAATCACCATTGCCGAGGCGCTGAAGCCGCACGGTTACACCTCCGCCGCCATCGGCAAGTGGCATCTGGGCGCCGAAGGCTTCTCGCCCACCGAGCAAGGCTTCGATCTGAATATCGCCGGCAACCGGCGCGGCTCCCCGGTAACATACTTCGGGCCATTTCATCTGCCGAATCTGGACACCACGGACCACGAGTATCTTACCGACGTCCTGACGACGAAGGCGGAAAATTTCATCGAGCAAAACCGCGACCGGCCGTTTTTCCTATATTTGGCGCATTTTGCGGTCCACCTTCCGCTACAGGGAAAACCGGAGCTGGTGGCAAAATA
>JBDTAT010000230.1:0-4013 GCA_039924505.1 Bryobacteraceae bacterium | reverse complement strand
ACGCACGGCGGACAGGTGAATGTTGAAATTCTGCACCAGGGTTTGAACGTCGCGCGGTTCTTTACACCCTATGTGTACGGCGTCTACCGGCTGGGGACGCGCGCGATATATGTGGCACGCGGCATCGGCACGGTAGGCCTGCCCGTGCGCCTCGGTGCGCCGCCGGAAGTTGCGCTGCTTCGCTTGTGCGCTATCTGATCCTGAGCGACCTTCACGCGAACTGGGAGGCCCTCCACGCCGTCCTGGACGACGCGGCGCGTGAAGGTTACGACCGCATCCTGTGCTGCGGCGACTTGGTGGGCTACGGCGCCGATCCCAATCTGGTCGTGGAATGGGTTCAGACCCGCGTGTTCCAGGTCATTCGCGGCAACCACGACAAAGCGTGTGCCGGTCTCGAAGATCTGGAATGGTTCACTCCGGTGGCGCGCGTCTCGGCTCTATGGACGCGGGAAACGCTGAAGCCGGAAAATGCCGATTACCTGCGGCGATTGCGGAAGGGACCGCTCGCGCTCGACGGTTTCGATCTGGTCCACGGCTCACCGCTCGACGAGGACGAGTATCTGATCACGCTGAACGACGTCGCAGAGGTGCTTCCGTACTTGGAGGGAGCGCTGATTTTCTTCGGCCACACGCACCTGCAGGGCGGCTTTTCGGCGCAGCGCAACCGCATCCGAAGAATCGAGAGCGCACAGGGCGCGGCGGCGCCCTTCAAAGCAACCAGAAACACGCTGCCGCCGCGCTCCGTTGTGCGCGAGTTTCCAGAGAAGCCGCGGATGATCTTCGAGGACAGCACCCTGACTCTGGAGCCGGACGCGAGCTATCTGATCAATCCCGGCTCGGTGGGACAGCCGCGCGATGGAGATCCGCGCGCTGCGTACGCCATTTACACGCCCGAACAACGGATGGTGCGCTACCGGCGGGTGGTGTACGATATCGCGGCCGCGCAGAACAAAATTGTAAGCGCTGGGCTTCCAGAGACGCTGGCGGAGAGACTGGCGACCGGAAGCTAGGCAGCCAGCGGGAAAAGAAAGAACCCTGCGCGATTTCCCGCCGCCGGGAAACCAGAGTCGTGTCTGAACCACCGATCGGAGAATCTGCAAGCCCTCGGCAAGCGCGGCACGCTTCAAATCATCGTCGCGTGCCGCAAGCGGCAGGGATAGACGTTTCGCCAAGTCCAAATACGCGGCATCGTAAGCGGTCAATTCACGCACGCTGGCGAGGGAATGCAATCTCAGGAAGTCGGCTATCGGCGGGGTCCGATCGATCTTGACATTCAGCGTGGCGAGCTGCTCCAGAAATTCTTTCCCGCGAGCCGCCGTGATGCGCCGGCGTTTGATTACCACCGCTACGGTGTTCAGAATTTCCCAGACCCACAAAGAAGGAACATGCAAGGCGCTTCCGTCCAGCGCCCATTCGAGCATTTGTTCCGACGCCTGCGTTGTCTCATCCTCACAGCACCAAGGGATGCATGCGGACACGTCGAGCACAAAGGCAATCGTCAATACTTATGTCCGGTATGGGCCAATTCCCGGATCGACATGCCGCGCAGGTCGAGTTTGACACCCTTGCGCAGCTCACGGATTCGTTCACCGGAGCGCCGCGCCTTTTCCTTGTCGAAACCGTTTTCACGGCGCGACAATGCGCCCATCGCAGAATTGATGAACTCATCAACCGACCGCACCAAGCCAGACTGAATGGCCTGTTGAATAACCTCTTGCTGTTCTGATGTCAGTGTTATGCTCATCGGCCACCCCCACTCCTCATTATCTCGCGGCTAATAAGCCGGCCAAATGGACTCGATGTCCACTTTTGCACCCGGAAAACGTTGTGGATGGAGTTCGCCGTCGGCGACGATCCGGTCGCGCACCAGCTTGCCGCTGGTGAGCAACAGAATCTCCACGGTCTGCGCTTCAGGCGATACCACCCAGACTTCGGGCACGCCCAGGCTTTCGTAGTCGCGAAGCTTCGCCGCACGTTCACTGCGGGAATTCGCGTCAGAGAGCACCTCCACCAGCAGGTCGGGTGGGGAATGGAAGTAGCCGTCCCGCTCCGTCATCGTCGCCTTGAGGAAGAGGGCCAAATCCGGCGCGCGCGTTGTCAACGGCTCCTGGCGGATGACGAGCCCGAATGAAGATCCCAGTATTTCCACTTCTCTCTCCGGGAGCTGCCGGGAGAAGACCACGGTCAACTTGTGAACGACGCGCGCGTGAATGCTCTTATTCGGCGGCATGATATGGACCTCTCCGTCCACGACCTCTTCGATTGCGTCTTCCACTACCGGCAATTTCAGCCACTCGTCGTACGTAATCGCCTTGGTTATCGCCGCCATACATCCCCTGAGATTATTCTAAAACACGCAAGCCAGACGGGAAGCTGAAGTTTACCGCGGCCAGATGGACTCGACGTCCACAATTGCGCCCGGAAACCGTTGTGGATGGAGTTCGCCGTCCGCGACGATCCGGTCGCGCACTAGTTTGCCGTTGTTGAGCAGCAGAATTTCCACGGTCTGCGCTTCGGGCGAGACAACCCAGACTTCGGGCACGCCCAGGCTTTCGTAGTCGCGAAGCTTTCGATAGCGTTCAACGCGTGTATTCGCCGGCGACAACACTTCCACGACCAACTCCGGAGCCGAATGGATATATCCGTCACGTTCCACGATGCCCGATTTAATGAATAGCGCCAAGTCGGGCTCGCGCGTTGTCAGTGGCTCCTGCCGAATTACCAGCCCAAAAGACGAGCTGAGGATCAAAACACTCTTCCGGTCGACGCCGGCCTTTAAGGAGTCCGCAAGATTTTCGACGATGACCGCATGAACCAGCTTATTCGGCGGCATAATGTGGACCTCGCCGTCCACGACCTCTTCGATTGCGTCTTCCAGCACCGGCAGTTTCAGCCATTCGTCGTACGTGATCGCCTTGGTTATCGTCGCCATACATCACCTGTGCGCTATTGTAGAACACGCAATTCGGACTCGGGTTGGCGGCCGGCATAAAACTCCTTCAGCCGGCGCGTGGCGGCCCGTCCGACGATTTCGACCAACTCGCTCTCCTGCGCTTGGCGGACGCGCTCCACGCTCCCGAAATGCTTCAGGAGCTTCTCGACCGTTTTCGAACCGATGCCGGGCGCCTCATCCAGCTCTGAGGTCAGGCGGCTGGCGTTCCGCCGTGTGCGATGGAAGGTCACGGCAAACCGATGGGCTTCGTCGCGCACCGTTTGCACCAGGTGCAGCACCGGCGAGAAACGATCCAGAATCACCGGCTCTTCCTCCTGGCCATACACGTAAATCCACTCCTCGCGCTTGGCGATGGAGGCGAGCGGTTGGCTGGTCAGCCCCAAGGCTTCAAGCGACTCGGCCGCCGCGTGCAGTTGTCCCAATCCGCCGTCCACCAGCACCAGGCCCGGCATCTTCCCCCCCTCATTTTGGAGCCGGGAATAGCGGCGGGTAATCACCTCGCGCATGGAAGCGAAATCGTCGTTGCCCTCCACCGTGCGGATGATGAACTTCCGGTAGTCGGATTTTTTCATCCGCCCTTCTTCCCAGACGACCATGCTCGCCACCTTGTCGGTGCCCTGAATGTGGGAAATGTCGAAGCATTCGATGCGCCACGGCGGCTCCGGCAGGTTGAGGGCGTCTTCGAGCGCGGCCGCAATGGCTTTCGACGACGGCTTCAATACGCGGAACCGCTGCTCGAAACTGTTCTTCGCATTGGTCTCAACCAATTCCAGCAGGGCTTTCTTCTGGCCGCGCTGCGGCGTATGGATCTCCACTTTGCGCCCGCGCTTCTCGGCCAGCACGTCTTCCAGAGCGTCGTGATCCTCGAACTCCACCGGCACGTGGATATGGCCCGGAACGTATTGCTGATCCAGATAAATCTGCTTCAGCAGGGCGGAGAAGAACTCCGCTGGATCGAACTCTTTCCGATCCTCCCAGAAGAATTGCCGGCGGTCCACGATGCGCCCGTTGCGCAGGTGAAACAGATTTACGGCCACCAGCGGCGGCTCCGCATGATAGG
>JBDTAT010000229.1:0-6476 GCA_039924505.1 Bryobacteraceae bacterium | reverse complement strand
GCCAGCTTGCGAATCGCCGACATTCTAATAATGACGGAGGATGATCCGAGGCCGCGCTCCTCCAGCGATACCCGCCAGGCGCTAACGGTCGCCTTGATGAAGCCGGGCCGCGGCGCCTGCTGGAACCACGCCAAGAATTCATTCAGGGCCATATTGTACACGCGGCGCGTGATTGGCGACGACCGCTGTCCAGCACCAAAGCCTTCAATTTCTGCCATCCAGCGATCTTCTCTATCGCAATCAATTCGTTCATTTTAGGTCCTGTTGTTGGGCATTATCGGCCACCTGAACATTAGCTCTGCGTGGCGAGAACATCAAGCCAAAACGAACCCGCAGCGTACGGAGAGCCGGCGCGCCGGAGGGCTACTGTAGCGCTCAGCGTCGCACCCCGCGCGCAGTGGCATAATCACTTGGAAGCCACTGTGATGACCAGACTCCAACTATTTCTTTTCGCACTCATCGTGATTACGTCTGCGACCTTGTGCGCGCAACCTGTAGACCCTAATCTTTACGCCGGCCTCCAGTGGCGATTGGTCGGGCCCTTCCGTGGCGGCAAGGCGACCATGGCAGCCGGTGTGCCCGGAAATCCCGCCGTTTATTACTTCGGTACTGCTGGCAGCGGCGTCTGGAAGACGGTCGATGGGGGTCAAGTGTGGACGTGCGTCAGCGACTCAGCGCGCCTCACGAGTATCGGCGCGGTGGCCGTGGCGCCATCGCGCCCCGATACGGTTTACGTGGGCGCAGCAGTCGGTCCGAGCTCGGGAGTTTATCGCTCCATTGATGGTGGGGGACACTGGGACCACGTCGCGCTCCGGGGCCATGCCGTGAGCTCCATCGTCATCGATCCGCATAAGCCGGACCTAGTGATGGCTGCCGCCGGCGATAGCGGCGTGGTGCGCACCACCGATGGCGGAAAGACTTGGAAGTCGGTGCTTCCCGAGGCGCACACGGGCGCGGTGTGGCTGGTCTTTGATCCGGACAATCCGCGTAACGTGTACGCCGGCACGCGTCCCATTGCACCGGCCGGACGAGGTGGCGCGGGAGACGGTGGAGGCGGCGGGGGACGCGGCGCGGCGCCCGTGACCACCCCGGCCATCGATTCGCAGATCTATCGGTCCCGCGATGAGGGAGCCACGTGGACCAAAACGAGCCCGGCCGGATTGCCCGGCGGTAACTTCGGAACCATCGCCCTCGCGGTCGCTCCGGGCACGAAGGGTCGGCGTATTTACGATTACGTGGCGCAGGGCATGTTTCGCTCCGACGATGCCGGCGCCCACTGGGCGCGCGCCAGCGATGATCCGCGCCTAATCGGCGGAGGGCAGTTTCACGACGTCATCGTCGACCCGCGTGACGCCAATATCCTCTTCGCAACGCAGACCTCGCTGTATCGTTCCATCGATGCCGGCAAGACGTGGGAGTCCTACACCGGCGCGCCCAGCGGAGCTGACTTCAATTACTTGTGGATCGATCCTACTAACGATAGGTACATGATCCTGGCGGTAGACCAAGGCGCGGAAATCAGCATGAATGGCGGCCTCACCTGGACCACGTGGTTCAACCAGCCCACCGGTCAGATGTACAACGTCAGTACAGATCACAGCTTTCCGTTCTTCCTATACTCGGCGCAACAGGATAGCGGCACGGTCGCTACTCCCATCTTCGGCAAAGGTGGCCAGATCACCTATCGCGATTGGTACACCACAAACGGTTTTGAATCGGCGCGCATCGTGCCTGATCCGAGCGACGCGAATTATCTTTACGCTACCGGCTGGTACGGATCGATTCTGCGCGTGAACAAGACCACGGGCCAGACGCAACACATTTTCGAGCGGACGCCGAAGGATCACGAGAACGGCTCACCGCCGATGGGATTCTCGCCGCTCGATCCGCACACATTCTATCTGGCGACGCAATTTCTGCTGGCAACGCACGATAAGGGCATGAACTGGGAACCGGTGAGTCCCGATCTTGCCGCTGGCGGCGAACCCGGCGACGAGACGAATAGCAGACGCGCCGGCCGCGGCGGCGGGCCCGCAATCAGTGCGCTGGCATTCTCGTCGAAGGATGTCAAGACGATTTGGGCGGCCACCAGTAACGGCCGCATCCACTTGACGCGCGACGGCGGTGCGCGCTGGAACAACGTCGCTCCACGTGATATCCAACCAGGCGATCCCGCACCAGCTGCCGCAGGCTCTCGGCAAGTGTCCTCGGTGTCGATGATGGAAGCCTCACCGAGCGATCCGGCGCGAGCTTTCGCCGTCATCGGAAGTGCGGCTGGCGGCGTGCGCGGCGCTCCCATCGCAACTCAGCCACGCATTTATCGCACGGATGACTACGGGCAGAACTGGAAGATGGTCAACGCGGGTTTGCCCAATAGCGCGGCTTGGGCTGTGCGCGAAGATCCGGAGAATCGCAATCTGGTGTTTGCGGCTCTTGATGCCGGCGTGTTCGTTTCTTTCAACGGCGGCGATCAGTGGCAGTCGCTAGAACTGAACCTCCCTGCCGCCTGGTGCCGCGACCTGGCGATCGAGCAGAACGATCTAATCGTTGCCACTTACGGCCGCGCATTGTGGGCGATCGACAATATCAATCCTCTGCGCGAACTGGTCGGGAAGGCGGCGGAGGTGGCTGCCTCGAATGCTTACCTCTTCAGCCCGGCGCCTGCCGTCCGCATGCAGTGGGATATCTATACCGACACGCCATTGGGTCCCGAGTTCGCCGCGGCCCAAAACCCGCCCGATGGAGCCATCATCGATTACTATTTGACGTTGCCAAGCGCGGGTGAGGTCAAGCTCGAGATCTACGATTCGGCCGGCAAATTGGTGCGCTCGTATTCGAGCAGGAACGCAACCTCGTTGGGATACAAAGTGAATGTGCCCGATTACTGGATTGCGCCTGCGCCTGTGTTGCCGAGTCAGCCGGGCCTCCATCGCGTCGTGTGGGACCTGCGCTATCCGGACCCCGAACAGCTTCTCTATACCTACTACGGTGTACACGTGAACTACTTTGAGTACACGCTCGCTGACCATGCCATTCCGCACAACACTCCGTGGCACGAACCGCAGGGTCCAATGGTTGTGCCGGGCCAGTACGAAATACGCCTCACGGCGGGCGGACAGACGTTGCGGCAGTCCATCACGGTGAAGCTTGATCCGCGGCTGAGCGTTTCGACGCCAGAATTGCAGCAGCAATTGGAGCTTGCGCAAAAGCTTGCGGCGAGCATGGCGATTACGTACGAAGGCTACAATCAAGCAGCGCAATTGCATACTGAGCTGGCTGGTCGCGTGGCGGCTCTGAAGCGATCGGGCCAGTCGGCGGAGACGTTGGCAGCGGCGGAGGCAGCGGATGTCAAAGCTCAGGGGTTGACCGATGCGGCCGGTTCGCCGCTGGGGTTTGGGCCGATGAACCGCGACCTTACGCGATTGATGATCGCCGTGGATCAGTCCGACTCGCCGCCGGCGGGAAAGCTAATCGAGGCCTCCACCAGCGTGTGCCGCGACAACAATGCGATCATTGTTCGCTGGAACGAGCTAGGGAGTCAGGATGTGCCGCGATTGAACGCCATGTTGGCCAAGCAGTCATTGGCGCTGGTAACTACGCTCAAAGCGATTCGGGAGTTGGACTGCGGAAAATGAGGAGCACCGGGCATTCCACGATTCTCAACTTGACCGCATCAACGGCGATATTCCTCAGCACTCTTCTTAGGTGCTTACAGTGAGCCGCTACGAGGAGGCCATATCCATTATGTTCCGCGGGGGGCACGCGAAAGGCTTCTTCGAGCGTTGTGACCGCTTGCCGCCCTTTGGACAGACGCCACGGCTTGTTAACGGGAGGGTGGCCCCGCACATTCGGGTCCCCGAACGCCTCGCACCTCGGAATGGTCGACCACGCGCAGCATGGTCGCGAGCGCCGCGCCACCCGCATCGATCCTACCCCAGGCTCCCCCGGCAAAACACAAATCTTGAATCATCGTCAGGCTGGTGATTTGGCAGGATATAAGCGTCGCTCTTCCTCTCTCTAGTCCAACATGCGGTTTGCTTTAGGACTGTGATTATCTTGATATCTGATATATTCTAAAACAGTGGATTTGGAACCTCGCAAGATCGATCTCCGTTATGGGAACGGGCTGCTGTCCTTGTCTGTACCTGGCGATCTGTTGGTGCCTCGCCGAGCCGAGTCGGTTGCGGACGAGCGTAGGGCCGTCGAGGAAGCCCTGGAACAGCCTATTGGGACCCGTCCGTTGAGTCAGATCGCCAAGCCGGGAGAGTCCGTCGCCATCATCGTTAACGACATTACCCGTCTGACCCGGACCGACCTGCTCCTTCCTCCGATTGTCGATACATTGAACCGGTCTGGAGTTCCTGATTCCGATATTTTCATCGTGTTCGCGCTCGGCATTCACCGGCGTCAGACCGACGAGGAGAAAAAACTGATCCTCGGCCCGGAGATGTTTTCAAGGATTCGATCGTTCGATCACATTTCGACCGACGATGCCAACCTGGTTACCATCGGCGTTACCAGTTTCGGCAACCGGGTGGAGATCAACAGACGAGTCTGGGAAGCCGACCGGATCATTCTGACGGGCGAGATCATTTATCACCTGATCGCGGGTTATTCGGGCGGCAGAAAGAGCCTGGCTCCGGGCGTTGCCGGATTTCGCACCACTACATTCAACCACCGCATGATCTTCGATCCTAACTGCCGGGCCGGCAAGCTCGACGGCAATCCCGCGCACGAAGATCTTCTCGAAGCGTGCGGCATGGCTGATCCGGACTTCATCGTCAACGTCGTACTCAGTCCCGAGGGAAAACTGATTCGCGTAGTGACGGGACACTACGACGAGGCTCATCGCGAAGGCTGCCGTACGGTCAATGAGATGCTGGCGGCGGAGATCGATGAGCCGTACGATGTAATCGTCGCCTCGGCGGGCGGATTCCCGCTCGATATCGATCTGCGGCAGGCCCACAAGGGTCTTGAGAACGCCTGCCAGGCGCTGCACCCGGGCGGATCGATTCTATTTTACGCGGAATGTCCAAGCGGCGCCGGTATCGGCACGTTTGAGGAATATGTTCAGAAGTATTCTGACGATTTCGAGATGAAAGAAGCTCTGGAACGCGACCAAGAATGTTCGGGCCCCGAACGGTTTTAGTTAACACGAGACTGACCGCGATTCGTGGATGCTCCACAATAACCCTGCCGAAGCAACAGACCGAGCTAACTGCTTCGCAATCAGCATTTTCAGTTTCGCGTCGTGGCTTGCTTCTCATTCTTTAGCGGCAGCGTGCATGAGAAACTGAGAAGCCGCCGAGCGTTAACTAACGGGTGGGCCCGTCGTTTCATCCGGGGACCCGAACGAAAACGCCCACCCTGTAGTTAACTGGCAAATCCAGCGCGCGCGTTACACGGATGCGATGGCGTCGGGTAATTCGCCCCAACGCTCCGTAGATAGTCGAGGCGCAAGTTACTTCACCTCGACGATCTCGATCGCTTCCCGGCTGGGACCCTCAATCATGATGGCGCGGGTGTCCCCGAGCTCATAGGTAGTCTCTAAAAATTTGACGTTCTCTTTTTGAAGCTTCGCGATCCAGGCGTCGAGATTCCCCACGCTGAGCGCGAAGTGATCCGCAAGATGCCTGCGCGTTGGCGCCAGCGGTGTGTCTCCCTGATTCATATACCAGTTCAGCGCCACATCATCGAAAGCCACACCGGCTTGAGGGACGCGATACATGCCTTCCTTTTCGAGCGCAGGCCAACTGCGCTCCGCGCCGCGCGCCTGCTTGCAATCAGCCCCTGTGCGTTGCGGTCCGCGGCCACCCGCGGGAGCATTCAAATGTTTTCGATACCAGAGTTGAGCACAGAACGGATCGTCCTGATACATGTGTATGTGATTGAACCGCTCAGCCGGCTGATTGCCCAGATATTCGATGATCGCGCCGTCAGGGCCGCCGATGTAGCTGAATCCTGCGCCGCCCTTTGGCTGAATGTCTTGAGCCTTGGCGTCGGCGATCTGCGATTTAGTGCGTCCCAAAGCGCCGCCCGGCCCACCCGCGCCCGGCCAGGTGTCGCTGTTGACGTAGACATAGCCATCTCCGTCGCCGGTATACAGCGGCAGAACTCTGGTGCCGATTCCCTGGAACCGCTTGAGGCTCGCGCGCTCGTCGGTGACAGACCAACCGAAATGCCAGATCGCGGTTTGCGGCACTAAAGCCGGCGGCGCGTTGACCTTAGTAAAGAGAACGTACACTTTTCCGGATTTGAGCGCGGGCATCCCGCCCCAAGTCGATCGGGTCGTGCTAGGGAAAGTTTTCACGTAAAAATCAATAGCGGCGTCGGGGTTGGTCGAGTCGAGGTGCAGATGATGGAAGCCCGGCGTGGGGAGGGTTTCCGTATCCTGAGGCCGTACTGATTGGACGAACACCAATCCAAATATCACCGCAGAAGTCAGCGCGCTGATAGTCATAGGCAAGCGTCATTTT
>JBDTAT010000228.1:0-8961 GCA_039924505.1 Bryobacteraceae bacterium | reverse complement strand
GCGCCACCAGATCGGTGTACAATCGAACCACTCCGTAGACGGTTTCGATGAGCTGCTGGCGGAACAGCAGGTTGGTGATCTTCTCCTCGATCTGCGCGATCCGGATGAAGCGGCGGTTGACGCTGCGGCCGAATCCCCGCAGCAGCGGCTGCGTAATCGTGAGTCCGAGATTCGATTGCGTGTACGGAAAATAGCCGTTGCGAATGGCGTTCACCGACTCCTGCAAATTGTTGAACGCCAGATTCACTTGCGTTCCCGTGCTGAACCCTTGCTGATAACCGGCGTTGCCGTTCTGCACGTCGCCCGACAGCAGGCCGGTGCCGGTGACGAAGGAGCTGGTTTCGGGCGTCGTTTGATGCTGCCAGTTGTACTGCGCGACTAGAGCTGGATCGAACGATGGAACGGCGGGCCCGGTCGATTGCGGAATGGTTCCCAACACGGACAGGTTGGTTTGCGGTTCGCCCAAAACCGCCAGCTCAGATGCATTCGTCGCGACCGAAGTTCCCGGCGTGGACTGCGTGGCCGGAGTGGTGACGAGCGGGCTGGCGGGTCCGCCAACGCCGGCTGGCGTTTCCCCCAGCGTGAATAACAGGCCGCGCGGCAATCCGCCGCCCTTCGTGCGCAGAACTTCGGTGCCCGCCAGTGGGACCGCAAAACGCATGAGCTCGATGTCGAGATTATTCTCAATTGCCAGCGCAATTGCGTCGGATAGCGACAGATAGAGATTGCCGGCGCGCAGCAATTGTTGGATGCGCGCCGAATTTTCAAACGAGGCGGCCGAGACGTCCTTCGGCGTGTACGGACGTGTGAATCCGCGCCAGCCGGTGGCTCGGGGATTCGCCGTAACCGACGGTATTTCAGTTCTCGTCTGCGCGAGCAGCGGCTCTAGCGCGATCGCGATTGCGAGGCACACAACCAGAACAGGCTTCATTATCATTTCCCTTTGACGGTGCGCGGATTGGCTAAAACCGGCGCTACTGCCGCGCCTTCATGCGCCGTGTCGCCCGGGTTGACGATCACCCGATCGCCGGCTTTCAAGCCTCCAACGACCTCCAGGCGGTCTCCATAATCGCGGCCGACATCGATCTTCTGAAAGTGAACCTTGTGATCGGGACCGACCACCGCGACCTGCGGCCCGTCGGCGCGGACCACCAGCGCGTCACCGGGAATCAGCAGTGGCGGATTCTCGCGGACGCTGTTCAGATCGACGGACGCGTAAGATCCGGGCAGCAGCGCTCCGTCGGGGTTTGGAATCTGCACCTCGGTGAGCAGGGTGCGGCTGGCGGGGTCGAGCGTGTTGGCAGTGCGCGTCACCCGGCCCGTAAACCGGCGCCCGGGTAGATCCGTCACGGTCAATTGCGCCGGCTGGCCGACGTGAACGCTGGCGGCGTCGGATTGCGGCACGTTCACGTATGCGCGCAGAGTCCCGGTTTGGGCGATGCGGAACAGCAGCGTATTCCCGGCCGCAACCAACGCGCCCGTATCCACGTTGCGTAGCGTGATCACACCGCGGAACGGCGCGCGCACCATTTTGTAATTCTGCAGATCCTGAAGGCGCGCCAGGTTGGCTTCAGACGACGAGACGTTGCTGCGCGCCGCGGCGATACCCTTGCTGAGCGCTTGCGAATTGGCCACTTGAGACCGGTATTGCGCCTGATACTGATCGTTTTCCTGCCGCGAGACAACGCCCTTCGCGGCCAGATTCGCCCAGCGGCGCGCGGTGACGCCGGCCAATTCTTCGTTCGCCTGGCCTTGTTGATAATTGGCCGACGCCTGCTCCACCGCGGCCCGCGCCTGCTCCAGATTGGCCCTGGCCTGGCGCACTTGCTGATCGAGCTCCGGCGCTTCGAGCTCGGCAAGAAGCTGGCCTGGCTGCACGCGATCGCCAATATCGGCGTAGCGCTTCTTGATGTAGCCATCGGCGCGCGCGAGGATCGGAGCTTCCGTGAGCGCCTGGATATTTCCGGGCAGCACCAGTTCGCTTGCCGGCGCGGAGGGGACGACCTCCGCCACGCTGACGACGGGAATCGCCTGCTGGCGGGTGCGGGAATCGGCGAGAATGGCGGCTTCGCGCCGGTGCCGCGGGATGTAGCCGGCGGCGAATGCGGCGGCAAACAAAACGATCAACGCACAACCGCCCAGCCACAGTGCGGCGCGGGATGGATGCGGCGGTTTCCCGCTGCCCTCGGGCGATGGCGCGGTGTCGTTTCGCGCCGCGAGCCGGCGCTTCAGTTCTTCGATCTGCTGGCTGAGTTGCTGTTCCGTTTCGCTGCTCATTTGGATCAAAATGTTATGCCGGCTCCGGCACGCCTTCGCGTTCTTCTTCTTCTATCTGGCGCTGATGATCGACAGGCGGCTTGGTGCGAAGATAACTATAAACTATCGGGACAACCACCAGTGTAGTCACGGTGGCAAACAGCAGGCCGCCGATTACGGCGCGCCCGAGCGGCGCGTTCTGTTCGCTGCCTTCGCCGATTCCGAGCGCCATCGGCAACATGCCGAGGATCATGGCCGCGGCGGTCATCAGCACCGGCCGCATGCGGGTGTAACCAGAGGAAAGCGCCGCTTCGCGCGCGTTTTTCCCTTCGGCGCGCTCGTCATTCGCGAATACCACCAGCAGAATGCTGTTGGCCGTCGCCACTCCGACGCACATGATGGCGCCCATTAACGACGGCACGCTGAGCGTGGTTCCGGTGACGAATAGCATCCATAGAATTCCCGCCATCGCTCCGGGAAGCGCCATCAAAATGATGAACGGGTCCACCCACGACTGAAAGTTTACCGCCATCAGAAGATAGACCAGAATCACGGCGGCCGCCATGCCGAGACCGAGGCGGAAGAACGACTGCTCCATCGTGGTCACCTGCCCGCGCAAGGCCAGCGTTGTGCCGCGCGGCAGTTTCGGCGTCTCCTGCCGCATGATGTTTTCGACATCCGAGCCGACGCCGCCCAGGTCGCGCCGGTCCACGTTGGCATACACGTCGAAGACGGGCTGGACGTTATAGTGATTTACGATTGTCGGCGCATAGCCACGCGATACCGTCACGAGGTTCGAAAGCAGTTGGGTGCTGCCGGATTGCGCGCCGGGGTTGCCGTACGCTTGCGACGCTCCGTTGGGCGCCGTGCCGACGGATGCATTCAGTCCACCCGCAGGCGTCGAGTCGCGCGTTGTGTTTGGGGCCGCCGAAACCGGCGTGCGCAGCAGCGCATCGAGGGAGTCGATTTTGTACGGCGGCGTTTGGACGGCAACGGTATAGTTGACGCCGTTCGACCAATTCAGCCATTCGGCCGGCGCCACTTGGCCGCTGGAGCTGAGCGAGATCAGCATGTTGCTGGTGACGTCGCGCTGCGTCAAGCCGAGTTCGGCCGCCCGGGTGCGATCCACGTTGAGGCGAATTTCCGGATAGTCGACCACCTGGTGGATGTGAACGTCGGCGGCTCCGGGAATGCGCGCGATGCGCTGCGCCAACACTTGCGCGACGCGATAATTCCGGGGCGCGTCGCGTCCGACAATTTGCACGTCGATGGGCGCCGGCAGACCGAAATTCAGAATCTGGTTGGTCATGTTGGCGGCTTCGAAGAAGAACACCGTATCCGGGAATTTATCGTTCAGGCGTTTGCGCAGGCGTTGGACGTAAAGCGGCCCCGGTCCGTGGCCCTTCTTCAATGAAATGAGAATGTCGCCATCGCCGTCAGAGATAGTCGCGCTATCGCCGAATGCGAGATTGATGCCGCCGGCGGAGATTCCGATGTTGTCGATGATGGTGTCGATTTCATTCGCGGGGATGATTTCGCGGATCTGGCTGTCGATAGCGGCGAACCGCAGCTCCGCTTCTTCGATGCGTGTGCCGGCGGGCGGCCGCGCGTGCAACCGCAATTGCCCGGCATCGACAACCGGAAAGAAATCGCGGCCTACCATCCAGGCGAGACCGAGCGAAGCGAAGGACACCGCCATGAAGACCACCAGCACTGGCCCGCGATGCTCGAGCGACCAATCGAGCGCTCCGGTGTAGCGGAAACGCAACCGCTCAAACTGCCGGTTGAAGCCGTAATGCATCCGCCAGATAAGGCCGTGGCCGCCGGCCGATTCGCCATGCGCGCCGGCTTGATACAACGCGACCTCCGGCTTCAACATGTAATGCACCATGGTCGGAATCAGCGTGCGCGAAAGCAGGTACGACGCCAGCATGGCAAACACGACCGCCATCGCAAGCGGGGTGAAGAGATATTTCGCCGCGCCGGTGAGCAACAGCACGGGGACGAACACGATGCAGATGGAGAGTGTGGAAACAAACGCCGGCACGGCGATCTGGCTGGCTCCATCGAGCACCGCCCGCACCAGTGGTTTGCGCATGGCCATATTCCGGTGCGTATTTTCGATCTCGACCGTGGCGTCGTCCACCAGGATTCCGACCGCCAGCGCCAAGCCGCCGAGCGTCATCACGTTGATGGTTTGGCCGAGCAGGCTGAGGACGATCAATGAAACCAGAATCGAAAGCGGGATGGAGATGCAGACGATAAGAGTGCTCCGCCAGCTTCCGAGAAACAGCAGAATCATCAGTCCAGTGAGGAACGCCGCAATCAGCGCTTCGCGCACTACGCCCGAGATGGCGGCGCGCACGAACACAGATTGATCGAATAGCGGCGTAACTTTCAACGCCGGAGGAAGGCCGGCGAGCACCCGCGGCAGAGCGGCCTTGATATTGTCGACGATCGCGAGCGTGGAGGACCGTCCGCTTTTCAGCACCGTGAGCAGCGCGCCGCGGGAGCCGTTGGTGCGCACGATGCTGGTCTGCACCTGGTAGCCGTCGCGCACTTGCGCGATATCCTTTATATATACGGTCGCGCCATTGACAGTCTTCACCGGCAGGTTGTTCATTTCATCGAGCGTCACCGGGCTACTGTTGACCTTCACCTGATATTCGATGCCGGCGAGCTTCGCAGTGCCGGCCGGTAAAATCAAGTTCTGCTGCGTCAGCGCGTTAGAAATATCGAGCGGCGAAAGTTGTTTCGCATACAGGGCGCCGGGATTCAGATCGACCATGATCTGGCGCCACTTACCGCCGTAGGGGAGCGGGATCGCCGCGCCCTGCACGGTGGCCAGTTGCGTCCGGATGAAATTCAGACCGAGATCGAACAGGTCCTGTTCGCCGAGAGTTTTGCTGGAAAGTCCAAGCTGGAGGATGGGGACGCTGGAGGCGTCGTATTTCATGACGTTCGGCGGGAACGTGCCGGGCGGAAAAATCCGCAAGAGCGTTTGCGAAATGGCCGTCACCTGGCCGTACGCCAGGTCGATGCTCGCTTTGGGTTGGAAGTACACGCGCACGACGGCGACGCCGCTGTAGGATTGCGATTCGATGTGTTCAATATCGTTGACAGTGGTGGTGAGGGCGCGCTCGAAAATGGTGACGATGCGTTTCTCCATCTCTTCCGGCGGCAAACCGGTGTAGGTCCAGATGACGCTGACCACCGGAATATCGATGTACGGGAATATGTCGACCGGCATCGTGAAGATGGCGGCCGCGCCGAGCAGCGCGATCAGGAATGCCATCACCACGAAGGTGTACGGGCGGCGTAGTGCGAGACGGACAATCCACATGGGCGTTGTGAGCGGACGGCGCGGACCTTACTCCAATTGGATAGCGCGGGGAGCGGAAAGGAATCTCTATTTTATCGCGTCCCGATTTTAACGCGCATGGACGCAAGGCCCGGTAGCTCTTTTGGGCTAGATGCGCAGAACGGGCTTTCGACCGCGAGGTTCGGTGCGTATCGCGGAACCGCTTGCTTACGCGCGCGGCTCGGAAGGCGTACTCCGATATTCTGAGCTATCCTTACCACGAAGGAGTTCCCGGGCCGATGAGGCGACGAGCGTTTTTGAAAGGCGGAGCTCTGGCCGCCGCAGGGGCGGGTCTTCGACCGTTTGGCGCGGCCGGCAAGCCTCGCGAGTTCGTGCTCGAGAACCGGCAGATCGCGTGGCGTTTGGAGACCAGCGACGATGGTATCCGGCCGGTGCGATTCGAGAACCGCTTGTCGGGACGACGTTACGACCTGCAGGCCGATAGCGATTTCGCGCTTGTGTTTTCTCAAGGCCAAAGACTCGAGATTCCCTGGTGGAGATTTCAACTCACCGATGGCGGAGATGTCGCGCCCGGGCGCGAAAAAGGCCTGACGCTGGGTTTCCATAAACCGGGACCGGCTGCGCCAGGATGGACTCCCGTGGGCAACCTCGCGGGCGGCCAAAAGGGGCGCGTTTATGCGGGTTACGGCTGGTTTCGATGCGAGTTTTCTCTGCCGGAGGCGGCGCGCGGCAAGCCGCTGGTCTTCGTTCTCGGTGGTTACGACGAACAGGATTGGAACGAGCACTGGGTCTACTCCAACGGCGAGGAAATCGGCCATCGCGCGGTCTCCGGACGCTGGCGTTTGCCCGGCCGTTATGTAATGGACCCATCGGATAGCGCTTACGCGGCGCTCCAATTCGGACCGCAGTCCCATAACCTGCTGGCGGTTCGCGCCAGAGGGTACGACATGCATGTGGAAGGCATCTCGGATGAGGCCTTGGAGCAGTATGTTTTCCGCCCCTTCCTGTTCGATCAATTCATCTCTATCACCGACCCCTATCTGCGGCTGTCCCGCTTTGAACTGCGCGGGGCGGAACAGGAAAGCGCCGAAAAACTCGCCGTTTTTCTCGAAGACCCGGTCCACCAGTTGGCGGTAACCGCGCATTATGAACTGGATGGTTTCGTGCGGCGGAAGTGGCTCGAGATCCGCAATCGATCCGCGCAGCCCAAACTGCTGCTCGACGTGGAACTGGATGCATTCCGCACGCCCGGACGCAGTGCGGAAGGCGGTCACGGAAAACCTGTATTCCTGGAGGGGGAAGTTTTTTGCGCCATCGAGCATCCGGCCGGAATTAATCAGGGGAGTGCGGATGGTATCCACTTGTGGCACTGCCCGGGAAGGCTGATCGCACCCGGCGAGACGCTGCGAACTCTTTCCGCGATAGTCGCCGCCGCGCCCTCCAATGGCGCCCTGGGCCAGTTTCACAGCTACTTGCAATCGCGCAGCCCGCGCCGCAAAAAGGGACGCATTTCGATCTTTACCTGTTTCGGAACCAATAACCAGTGGGGCGCATGTCCCACGCTTAACGATTCGGAAGTGCTCGACGACCAGCGGGTCGTTCGGCACTGGCAGGAGAAGGGCGTGAAGTTGGACTTCTTCACCCTGGACACCGGATGGCCCGCTAACGACGGCGATCTAACGGAGTTCACTACGACGTGCTATCCAGATGGCCCGTCCCGAATGATTGACGGCATCCACGATCTTGGGATGAAGTTCGGCTTGTGGTTTTCGGAAGGTTGGGGCGCATGGGCGAACGGAACATACCCGCCTATACAAGCTGGATCCATTCCCAGGCCCGGCGATTCCGGCGAGCCTCCCAAGGCTCCGCCTGCCGCCATCTATCGCAATGGTTTCCCGGTTGGAGGAGGAGTGGGCCGTCAGATGTGCATGGCATCGGAACCGTATTACCGTGTGTTCCGAAACGCCGTACTGCATCATGTGGGCAAGAATCGCGCCCGGCTGATCAAGTTCGATTCCGGAAGCTACTACTGCAACAGCACCCGCCATGGCCACCTGCCGGGAAAGTATTCGAGCGAAGCGATCTCCGATCGAATGATCGAGATTGTCAATGCAGCCCGCGATCTCGCCCCGGAGATTTTCGTCATGTGGTACTGGGGCGAGGGTTCGCCTTTCTGGGCGCTGCACGGCGACGTCATTTCCGAATCCGGACTTTTCATGGAAGGCTCCGGCACCAGCCAATTCCCGACGCTTTACTATCGCGATTCCGTAACGCTTTCTCTCGACCAAAACACGCAATTCGCGAAACTGATCCCGCCCATGAACAAGGACAGCCTGGGTATCTGGCTCTCGCAAATCCGGTGGGGCAATTTCATGGGAAAGGACCGCTGGCGCGAAGCCCTGGTGATGGACCTGGGGAGGGGGAGCCTTGTATTTCCGCAGTTGTGGGGCGATCCCAATCTGCTGA
Source organism: Bryobacteraceae bacterium (assembly GCA_039924505.1). GTDB lineage: Bacteria > Acidobacteriota > Terriglobia > Bryobacterales > Bryobacteraceae > JBDTAT01. The sequence continues at coordinate 917 of JBDTAT010000228.1, read as the reverse complement.
ATGACAGCGATATTGCGTTTCTTCGCGAGATGATGGCGCTGGCCCGAGCCAAGGACCGCATCTTGCAGCGGCCGCGCGCAACGTTCGGCGATACCTGGAAGAACGAGCCATACGGCTACGCTTTCGGCGAGGGCGGACAGGCACTCGTGTTTTGCCACAACGCGCACTTCACCGCGCGGCAGTTGACTCTGCCCTTGGGAAACACGATTGGACTCTCCGCGGCGCCCGGGACGCCATTGCGAATGGCAACGCATTTTCCGCAACGGACAGAGCTGGTTTCCGCGGATGGTTCTCTGTTTCGCGCCGGAGCGCCGGCCCGGATTTGGCTGAGGCCATTCGAGACGCTGCTACTCGAAATTGGGTCAAGCGGGGAAAACCTGCCGCAACGCCGCTCGATCGACGCGCGGGACGGGGGTTTGGGCGCCGCGCTCGATCTGACCGGAAGCCAGTTGTCCGATTGGATGGACTTGAAATTCGCCGACGCGGCGCGGTTCGAACGCGCCGGCATGCGCAGAACGGCGCACGGCTTCTCTTCGCGTCTGCCGGTGCTAAGCGATGGACGCCACGTGCTGGCTATCACCGTCAAGCTGACGAAAGACGGCAAGGATTTCCGCTACTCGCCGGTGGTCGCCGAGATCGTGCAGATTTGCGGACGCCTCGCGGGCCGGGAGATCCGGATGATCCCAGTGCCGGACGCGCGCCGATACGGCAACACGCAACACGCCGGCTGCTCGTGGGTGCTATATAAAATTCCGTTGACCGCCCGCCACTCGGAAGAGCGGCTGGAATTCGCGGTACACGCGTTTCTGCCAGAAGGCGTAGAAGCCAGAACGCAGGCCTGGATCGTGAAGCAGTGGTGGCAGGAGAACACCAGACCCGAGGCAGACGGATTCTACGGAGATTCGCCGTCGTGAGCG
>JBDTAT010000227.1:0-4528 GCA_039924505.1 Bryobacteraceae bacterium | reverse complement strand
GGCCTGGGTGCAGCGGGCCCTCCGAGTTGCAGCATTCCCTGAAGGTTGGAAGGAGTACTTCCGCCAACGGCTGGGGCAGATTCCGACTTTAGGGTAAAGTCGAGATCGCGAGCCAGTCTCCGTCCCGCCGGAAGAGCCTTCCCGAATTGCGGACACGCGCTGTTGCCGGTTTTCGGTATTGCAGTACCCGCACTTCACGTTCTCGCGGAGTCGCGACGCGATAGTCTCATATCGTCGGCGACCCGGAAGCTGGACAGGTATCCACTCGACCAGTTGACGATAAATCGCCAACTCACTCAATGAGAAACGGAGCTACATTGCCGGTGTAGTCGGCATCTCGGAGAAGTGACTTTAAACGGGAAAACGCGGCAGTGTTGGAGCTGCCTGTCCTGGGACAAGCGGTATCCGCTGGGAAGCGAGCGGCCCTTTCCGCTGAGCATCTACCCCGCGAAAAGCAGGCCCGAACTACATGGAGCGGGCGCGGGCCAGTTCCACGATCTTATTGATCATGTCCGTATACGAGTAGCCGGCCTTCCTGGCTGCCATGGCGAATTCGGCGGTGCTGGCGAGCCATGGGTTTGGGTTCGCTTCGATGACGTACACCTCGCCTTTCTTGTTCAAGCGCATATCAATGCGGCCGTAGTCACGCAGCTTGAGAGCGCGATAGGCGGCGAGCGCGGTGTTCTGAAGTTTTTTTGTGGTCTCCTCGTCGAGGTCGTCTGCCGGCGCGGATTTTGTCACCTTGTAGGCCTCGGTATCGTGATCAAACTTCACATCCTGGCAGGCGATCCGGGGGGTCCCCTTGGGAAGCCTGGAGAGGTCGAGTTCAATCAGCGGGAGCACCTCGGCATTATCGTTTCCGAGAACAGCGGCGTAGACTTCGCGACCATCAATGTACTCCTCAATGAGCGCCGGGCTGTCGAATTCCTCGTGGATGTAGTGGATGCGCTCCATCAGCTCCTTCACGCTACTGACGACGGAGCCGTTGTCGATGCCGGCGGATCCGTCTTCGGAGACAGGCTTCACGATGAGCGGAAACTCGATATCGTGCGAGTGATCGGTGCGGCCTTTATAAGAGGTCGCGAAGTCCGGGGTCTTTATCTTGTGGAAGTCGAAAATCTTTTTTGCGATCGACTTGTCCTGGGCAAGATAGAGAGCCTGCGGGCCGCCGCCGGTATACGGAATGTGCAGCAGTTCCAGATAGGCGGCGATGTTCTTGTCCATGGTGTCGTTGCCGGCGTAAGACTCCGTGAGGTTGAAGAGGAGGTCCGCACCGCACTTGGCGAGCGCAAGCAGCGATTGGTTCTTGCCGTCGAGGACGTGATAAGAAGGTTCGTGCCCGAGCTTTGTCAATGCCTCGAAGATCTCTTCGCGGTCGTGCAGCGGATCTTTTTTCTTCATCCGACGTTTGCCATTCTTGCGGCGCGGCGCCTTGACCGGCTCCGGCTCCGGCTCAGGCGGCCCATCTTCCCAGACGTCGTGCAATATTGTTATTTTCAGGTTTGCCATGATGCCTCGATGTGAATCGCCATTCAGGGCAGAATGAACTTCCCCCGATTGATGTAGTTCATCGCCAGCGCGGTCGCGTACACAGTGACTTCAGTTAGAGATTCTCTTTCACATTTTACGTCGGCACGCAGGCCGAGGTCGCTGACTTTTGTTTCGATGGCTTCCACTAACTTCTTAACCAGGGGACGTTGAACGCCCGTCCAGTAATTCACCTTGTCGATGAGGACCTTGCGGTTCTCCCGCAGAAGATCGACCGCCGGGCGAACATTATTCCTGCGGCGCTTCGATGTGTTGAAGATGTCGCGCAGATCGGTGTCGAGGGGAAGCTCGCCGGGAGTGAGCTGCTGATCAAGCGCACGCTGATAGAACTCGCCGACCGTCACATCCATTTCGTCGACGGTAATATCGGTATCACCGTGTGCGAACACAGGGTCGGCATCGCCGAGCTTGCGGCCAATACGATCCATGTAGAGCAGCTTCTTCATCGCGCCCCAACCTTTGTACCGCTTCCGCCAGTTGGAGCGTGGTGTCAGCCATACGGCGAACGTCTCAGCGAAATCTTCGTCGGGATGTTTTTGCGCGTACCAGCCCTCCAAGTGCCGCACGAACTGGCGCGAGAAGGGAACCGGTTTGTAGTTGTCCCTATAAGCCCGACGGAACGGTCCGAAGAGGTTACGCCATCCTTCCGTTTTATATAGCGTGTAGGCGTAATTGAAAGCGTGGCCGGCCTCGTGGCGCATGTACATCATGATCTGCCGCGTGTCTTCAATGTCGTTCATTTCGGATTCAAGGCGCTGCAGTTTCGGATCGGCCAGGTAGAACGGGATTCCGATAACGGGCTCCATGTTCGGGCAGCCCCACTCATCCGTGAGATAGCACCTGGGGCGGAACCTCTTGAGCCCTTTGGCGTCCAGCTCTTTGTAGAGTTGCTGGACGAAGCGTTCGAGGGGAGAGCCTTCCAGCTTCAAACCGAGTTGCTGAATCGGCTTGGAGAGGATCTCCTGGACCTCCGCCGGCGCTTTTTCGAAATTGGCCACAGATGGTCGAAGCGTAGCACAAGACCGGCGGAGTTCGACTGAATGTCAGTCACCTTCCGGGTACCCTCGTCCTCGCAACGCGAGGTTGTCCGCCCGGCAACTATTCAATGAGTGATAAATCGCCAACTCACTCAATGAGAAACGGAGCTACATTGCCGGTGTAGAACCGGACGGAGGATCTGTGCCGCTCCAGGTCGACAGATATCAAAATACCCTGACGCGGTATAGGACGACTCCATGCGATGGGACAATAGCATGGATGGTGCCGTCTGCTTTCTCCATCTTGTCTGTCCACAGGTTGTGTAAGGAATAGCCGCGTTCATTCGCGGGGAGGCCCACGGCAGATGCTTGTACGGAGACTTTCTCCGCCTTCGCGCCGGTGTTGAACAAACCGACGATCGCGTCTCCGTTCGACTCCATTTTGGCGAACACCTGCTGGTTGCCGGTATTGACGACCCTTTTAGCAGCGATCGCATCCTGGTCAACAGCGAGGACCGCAGTGTTTTTAAGGTATTTCTCCAAATCCACCTGGTCAATGTGAGTAAGATCGATGCCGAGGATGAAGGCAGACGAGCCCAGGGCCCACAGGCTTATCTGAGTCTGACGCTCGACTGGAGTAAGCCCGTCGTTGCTGCCATTCCCCACCTCAATGGAGTCATAGTCGTTGAAACCTCCTGGACCGGCGTAAGGCTGCCACTGCGCCACATAATTGAAGCGTTTCTCGACATCTTTCCAGCTTGTCAGCGGATAGCTGCTATCGCCTTTTTCACAGCGATAGCATTCGACGTCCGGTGCGAATTCCCATTGATTCGCGTACTTCATCAATGTCGGGGCGAGGGCCCGTGTATAGTCCCCCTGTGTGACATCGAGGACCATCGGCCGCCCGCTCTGTCGTATTGCTGTCGACCATGCCTTGACGTCAGCGGCGTTGTTGTTTGTCATGCCGTCGATTTTGATGTAATCGATGTCCCATGCCGCGAGCATATCTACCCATGAATTGATAAATTCCTGCGCTCCCGGCTTGTTGTAGTTAATGCGGACCATGCCCTTGCAGTTGTAGTTGTTCTCCGTTATAGACGGTTCCGCAATCTGGGCAGCCGTGTATGACGTGCCTTTGATCGGCGTGTTCTTGCTTACTGCCTGCCTGGAAATACCTGGCGTAACGTAAATTCCGAACTTCATCCCAAGACCGTGGATGTAATCGGCGACCGCCTTTATGCCGTTGGTATCTCCCTCGGCCGGAAATCTCGACGAGTCTGTCACCCAGAGGCCATAAGGCCCGACGTTGGGACCCTGACTGCCCGGACACTGGTACCAAAAGTCGTCAAGGTTTACGTATTGGTAGCCGATTTTCTGCAGGCCGGAAGTCTGCAGTGCGAGCGCTTGAGCTTTGATATTCGCGGCCGTGGGATCCTTGCGGAGGAAGCTCCAACTACTCCAGCCGAGAACGGGTGTGCGCGCAAGACCATTATCTTCTGCCCTGGCGTTCTGCAGGCCGCCCGCAAGGGTTCCGCCTACCAACAACACGATCACCAGCGCTACCGTTAAGGCATGCGTCAATTTCCTCATAAAGATCATTCCTTTTCTCTATCACAAGACGGGGAAAATCGCCAACCCTCTCGCCTCTCGCCCGGCGGCGATATAAGGAACAATCCGGTCGGCTTCGCCATGCATCACCAACCCGCTATACTGCCGAATGAATCAGGTGGTTGCGGACGCGACCGATGAGGACAGGGGTCAAATGAAGCTGATTTCGTTGAACACCGGGCTTCCTCGGGAGGTGACGTGGCACGGGAGAATCGTGACTACAGGAATCTTCAAGGAACCAGTCCACAACCGCGTCTCTTTGCGCAAGCTTAATTTGGACGGCGACCGTCAAGCGGATCTTAGTGTTCACGGCGGGCAATATAAGGCCGTCTATTGCTACCCACTCACACACTACGACTACTGGAGAAGAGAGTTGCCAAACCGAGAGCTGCCAA
>JBDTAT010000226.1:0-3683 GCA_039924505.1 Bryobacteraceae bacterium | reverse complement strand
ATACAGACGAGCCCTTCGAGTTTGTAACCCGCACATGCGTCGGGTCGTCGAAGCTCGCCACACCCGTCAGCATCTCCACGTTGTTGCGCGAAAGCTGCGCCTCGGTGACGTCAATCTCGGTCTTGATCACGTGCTGCACACGGAAGGCGAGATCCGCCATCGTGATGCGTTCCTTCACGCGATAGTTCATGCCGTAGATCGACTTGTAGTTGTAGCCGGAAAGATGCAGCACGGCCTCGCGCATGGTTTTGCTCGGGATGGTGCCAGTGTTGATGCACGCTCCGCCAACCACCTCGCGCTTTTCAATCAGAAGAACTTTCTTGCCGGTCTTCGCACCCTGGATAGCCGCGCGTTGTCCGGCCGGTCCTGAGCCGATGACGATGAGATCGTACTTCTGCATGATGGAATCTTCCGGGAAGCGGCGCGCCACGGGACGCGTTCCGATCATACGCTAGGAATGCGGCCCGGTTCAAGGATTGGGGGGCTGGATGTAACCAACTACCAAATGCCGATCAGCTTCCACCACAGCGAGCCGATGCCGAGCCAGAACACCAGGTTTACCAGGGAAATGATGAATCCCAGGCGCCACCAGGTGGCTTGCGGCACGTATCCCGAGCCGAAATAAACCGGCGCCGATCCGGTGCCGTAGTGCGTGATGCCGGCATCCAGGTTGGAGAAAAATGCCAACAGAAACGCGGCGAGTAGCGGCGGCGCTCCCACTGCCACGGCGGTAGCGAGAAAGCCCGGATACAGCGCCGTAATGTGCGCCGTCATGCTGGCGAAGCCGTAATGCAGGTAGAGATAAGAGACCACGAGCGTCACCATCGCCAGCATCCACGGCCAGCCCTTCAGATGGACGAACACGGCGCCGGACGCGACGCGAATCACGCCCATTTCGTTCAGCATGTCGGCCATCATTAATAAAGGACCGAACCAGATCAGCGCGTCCCAGGCCTTGGTCTCCGTGAGTAATTCATCCCACTCCAACACGCGAAAAATGAGAATGGCGGATACGCCGGCCAGCGCGATATAGGCGTTGTTGATGCCGTGCCAGGGCGATGAAATCCAACCCGCCATCACGCCCACCAGGATCACGACCAGGGACAGCTCGCGGCGATTCATCCGGCCCATCGCCTTCAACTCGGCGCGCGCCAGGCGCCGCGCCGCTTCGGTGTCGCGAATCTCCGGCGGATAGAGTTTGTATATAAGCAGCGGCACCAGCGTCAGCGACAGCAAGCCGGGGACAACGGACGCCTCGGCCCAACGAATCCAAGTCAAATCGACGCCGGCGATTTGTTTCGCGAATTCGGCGATCAGGGGATTCGCCGCCATGCTGGTCAAAAACATCGCCGACGCCGTGTAGGTGGCGTGAAATCCTACCAGCACGAGAAACGCGCCCAGGCGCCGCGCGGATGGGCCCGGCTCCGAATCGAAGGCCAGCGCCAGGCTGCGCACGATGGGATAAATAATTCCGCCTCCGCGCGCGGTGTCGGAGGGGACGAACGGCGCGAGCGTCAAATCCGCGGCGGCAATCGAATAACCGAGCGTCAGCGCGCTGTGGCCGAATCGCTGAATGAACAGATATGCCACCCGTAGGCCGAACCCCGTCGCCGTAACCGCGCGCGCGAATAAGAATGCGGTGAAGATCAGCCAGACGGTGGTGTTACTGAAACCGGAGAGAACTTTATTTGCCGGAACGGTTCGCGTCAGCGCGAGAATCGTCAGGGAGACCAGGACGCTTGCGCCCATCGGCACCGGTTGCGCGATCAGCGAAATAATGGTGGCTGCGAAAATGGCGACCAGGTGGCGCTGTCCGGCGTTCAGTCCTGGAATCGGCGCGAGATACAGCACCAGTCCCGGTACCAGGACCACAACCCATCGCCACGCTTCCGTTTTCCGCGCCTGCGCTCCGGCCAAGCAATCTCCTCCTGTATAGACTAGCAGGCGCGGCGCACCAACCCGGTCTTGACATTCTTAACAAAGGCCGAATACGGACCGAGCGTGTAACCATCGCGCCCGGTGCGGACGCCTCCTAATCCACCATGCCCGCCGGAGGCCCGGTACTTTGATGTCGATTGCACTGATTTTCCGCGCCGCTGCGCTCGCCGCCGCGCTCGCGTTCGCCGCCACGTTGCCGGGCCAAATTCCAGGCGCCTTGCACGGCCAGGTAACCGACGAATCCGGCGCCATCATTCCCGGCGCCACGGTCACCGTCACCGGAGTAGGCGTTACTAAAACGGCCACGGTAGACAATCGCGGCAACTATTCGGTGGTCGGTCTCACGCCGGGAACCTATACCGTGCGCGCGGTGTCGCCGGGCCTCGAACTCGGGACCACGCCCGCCGCAGTCATCAATCCGGGCGCTATTGCGACGCTGAACCTGCAGCTCCGCGTGGCGACGGCCAAGCAGGAGGTCACCGTCCAGGACAACGGCGGCCCGTCGGTCAGCACCGAGGCGTCCAACAACGCCGGCGCGCTGGTGCTGCGCGGAGTGGACCTGGAGGCGTTGCCCGACGATCCCGACGATTTGCAATCCGACCTGGAAGCGCTCGCCGGACCTTCGGCCGGTCCTAGCGGCCCGCAGATGTTCATCGATGGCTTCACCGGAGGCCGTCTGCCCCCGAAGGAATCTATCCGCGAGATTCGTATCAATCAGAATCCGTTTTCGGCGGAGTACGATCACGTTGGTTTCGGCCGCATTGAAATCTTCACCAAGCCCGGCACAGACAAGTACCGCGGCCAGGCGTTCTTTAACTTCGGCGACACAACGTTCAACGCCCGCAATCCGTTTGGCCCTTCGGAAAAAGCGCCGTTTCAAACTAAAAACTTTGGCGGAAACTTCAGCGGCCCGTTCAGCAAGCGGGCTTCGTTCTTCCTCGATTTCGAGCGGCGGCAGATTGACGACGACGCGATTATCAACGCCACCACTCTCGACACGAATTTCAATCCGCTGCCGGTGAGCCAATACCTGGCAACGCCGCAGCGGCGCACGACGATCAGCCCGCGCCTGGATTACCAGTTAAACTCCACGAACACGTTGATGGCGCGATACACGTTCACGCGCAACGATCAACAGAATGCCGGCGTCGGCCAGTTCTCGCTTCCCTCCGCCGGGTATAACACGCTAACCGATGAACAAAGCGCGCAGGTGACCGAAACCGCGGTGCTGGGGCTGAAGGCAATCAACGAGACGCGCTTCCAGTACATTCACTCGCTGGTGAGCGAGCTGGCTGCCAACACCCTGCCCACCATCAGCGTCTTGCAGTCGTTCAATGGAGGCGGGGCGCAGGTCGGAAAATCCTACGATTACCAGAACCACTACGAAATTCAGAACTACACGTCGTTGAACCTGGGCACGCACAGTTGGAAGTTTGGCGTGCGCGTGCGTTCTATTACCGAGGACAGCATATCGCCGCAGAATTTTGGCGGAACGTTCACGTTCTCCGGCGGCCAGGCACCCGTGCTCGACGCCAACAATCAGCCGGTTTTGGGCGAGACGGCGCAGATCAGCTCGCTCGAAAGTTACCGGCGCACATTGCTGTTCCAGCAACTCGGCTATCCGATGGCGCAGATCAGGCTGCTCGGCGGCGGCCCGAGCCAGTTCAGCCTCTCGGGAGGCAATCCCACCGCCGCCGTCGATCAGACCGACATCGGGTTATTCATCGGAGACGACTGGCGGGCGC
>JBDTAT010000225.1:0-4829 GCA_039924505.1 Bryobacteraceae bacterium | reverse complement strand
CCGCGCCTTGCGGCAGATTGTGGAACAGCGCGAGCACGGCCGGATCGGTGGTGACGCCGGGAATGCGCGAAATGGCGGCCTGCGGGAAACCGCTGCCTCCGAGCACCAACCCGTTATAGGGATCGCCGCTGCCCGGGACGATTGCCCCGGTCGAGGGCAACACGTTGACCGCTTTCGACCGGTTGTAATACTGCGGCAAAAATGATGTGGTGTTTTGCAACGCGCTGTACTGCGGTTGCATGTATTGATACCGGAAACCGAGGTTCAGCGAGAGTCTTGCCGACACCTTCCAGTCGTCCTGAACGTAGGGTTCCACCTGCCAGAACCGGTACCATCCCTGGCGGAAGGAGCCAGCCTCGGTATAACTCTGGAAATTGCCAAGCACCGCGTCCGCCATCGCGTTACCGGTGCTGTTGGCGTGACCAGGAGCAAAATTGAAGGTGCCGTTGATGGCCGGAATGTTGTCCTGATTCTTGCGGCTGCGCATCACGGTGATGCCGGTCTTCAGTGTGTGATTGCCGATGACCTTGGAAAAGTCGTCCTTCCAATCGAAGATTCGATTGAAATTGTTGAAGTTCAGCGGCGTCGCCGTCAGACCATTCAGCCCCGAGATCGAGATGCTGGGAATGTCGGCCGAGGCGTTATAGATCAACGGATACGTAATGCCTTGCCCGGCTCGCGTGAAGTCCTTAATGAAAATCGGGTTCGGAGCAATCCCGATCTTCTCCAGGATCACATTGCCCGTAAACGCGAATTGCGCTACGTTTACCGTCGTCGGGTTGGCGACGAACGTCCACTGCACGCTCGAATTGGTGCCCGGAATATTACGGTTGTATTGGATGAGCTGGGTCAAATCCTGCAGCGAAGTGTAGTAATCGCGCAGGTAGTGAACCGAAATCTGATTGCGCGGGCTCATGTTGTAGTCGAACTTGTAAATGTACTCATTGGTGTCCAGCGGTGACACAGTCGGGAAAACGAAGTTGCCGCCGGAACCGCTAAAGTTCGGCGCCGGATAGTTGCCGATCAGCCGGACGCTGTTGGGGCTGAGACGGTTCGCCGGAATCACCCCGTTTGGAAATGGCGTTCCGGTAGTGGGATCGAGGGGCCACTTGGCCGGAGCGAGCGCGGAGAAGTCTCCGCCGCGCTGCGCCAGCGTGGGCACGTTCCACGTGTTGGTCGATCCCTGCCGCAGCCGCTTGAAGTCCCCGCCAATGAAGAAGAAGAATTTATCTTTATTCTTGTTGAACAGTTTCGGAATATAGATCGGGCCGCCCAGGTTCCATCCGAAATTGTTGAACCGGAGTTCCGGCGTGGTCGCCGCGTTGAAGGCGCGGGCTTGAATATCGTTGTTGCGGAAATACTCGTACGCCACGCCGTGGAAGTCCTTGGTCCCGCTCTTCACCGCGATATTCACTACCGCGCCGGAGCTGTTTCCGTACTCGGCGCTGTAATTTGCCGTCAACACTTTGAACTCTGCAATGGCGTCCGGCGTGATATTGACGAAGTTATTGCCGCCGCCGCCGTTATCCTTGTTATCCGCTCCGTCCACGTTCCACGAAAAAGTATCGGTGCGGCCGCCATTCACCGATTGGCCGCTATTGTTGACGCCGTACCCGCCGAATAAGCCGAAGCCGCTCGAATAGGTGGTGGAGACGCCGGGCAACAATTCCAACAGTTGCGGAAAATTCCTGCCGTTGAGCTGAATCTGCGTCGCTTGTTCACCGGTAACCAAGCGCCCCACTTCGCCCGAGTTCGTCTCCACCTGCGCGGCGTCCGCGGCGATGGTCACCGACTCGGTGAGATTTCCGACCTCCAGTGTTACGTCCACGGCCAGCTTGGAGCCGACCGTCAGCTCGACATTCGTCTTGATAAATGTTTTGAAGCCGGCCGCCTGGGCGGAAATTGTGTAGAAGCCAATCGGCAAATCGGCCGCCACGTAGTTCCCACTCTGGTTGGTTTCGACCGAACGTGTAACGCCGGTGGCGGTGTTACGTACCGTCACGGCAACGTTGGGAACCACGGCGCCGGTGGCGTCTTTCACAGCGCCGGTAATTTCCTGGTTGGCCGTGGACTGCCCAAATAATACTAACGCCGCGGCAAACACCAGCGGTAATCGCAATACCGCGGCAATTTTGTTGGAATACATAGAATGCCCCCAAAGGATACCGGGCGCCAGCGCGGCCGGATCGATCAGTACGAGTATATTCCAACGCTGTTCGATCGGCAAGAATTGTCCGATACGCATCGAATCCCGCGGCCGAAGAACTTGCCTTCAGCCGTGCGCCGGCCACGCATCCGCGGCAATCCGGGCGGCCGCTTCCTTTCCCATACGAATACAATCCGGGATTCCGATGCCGCGGTATGCGTTGCCCGCGAGCGAGAGGCCCGGCAATTGGGCCGCGCGCGCCTCGATTTCGGCGATGCGCCCGCGGTGGCCGACCGTATACTGCGCCATCGATCGCGGCCAGCGCGAGACGCGGAAAAACGTGGGCGGTGCGTCGAGACGCATAATGCGCGCCAATTCCCGCCGGGCAATCGCGACCAGCGATTCGTCCGTTTCATTGAGAATTGCCGGGTCGGCTTCGCCGCCAAAGAAGCAGCGTAATAATACGCGGCCATCCGGCGCGCGGTGCGCAAATTTGGTTCCAACCCACGTGCAGGCCACCATGCGCTCCCGTTCGCGCTTCGGGACCAGGAAGCCAAAGCCCGCCAGCGCGCGCGGGAAATCAGTCTGCGCGTAGCCGAGGGCCAGCGTCAGCGAGGACGAATATGGAATAGATGCGAGCGTATGCGCGAGCGCGGGATCGGCGTTTTTGAGCAGCGCCGCGGCGCTCCAGGCGGGCGTTGCCACCACCACGCGGCCGGCTTCCATCCAGCCGCCGTTCACGCGGACTCGATAGCCGGCGCCCGAGCGCTCAATTGTTTCCGCCGTCCCGTGCAGCGGTGGAGGCGTGCGGCGTTCCAGTTCCGCGATCAGCCGCGCCATTCCACTTTTCAACGTCTGAAACAGGGGCGCGGCTCGGGCGCCGGCGCCTTTTCGCGTGGCCAGCGCTCCACGCGTCAGGCTGCCATATCGCGTCTCCATTTCAACGAAGCGCGTCAGAACGGCGGGCGCGCTCAACTGCGCCGGATCGCCGCCGTATACCCCGGCGAGCAACGGCTCAGCCAGGTAGTCGAGCGCTTCCGCGCCGTAATGATCGGCGATGAAATCGGCAACGGAGCGTTCCGCGAGCGGAGCGGCGGCCGCGTGGCGGAAATATTCGAGGCCCATGCGGAGCTTCGCCGGCCAACTCAGCAGGCGTGTCCGCGCCATCGGCCAAATGCGCGTCGGAGCCATCATCATCAGCCCCTCCGGCATCGCAATCAGACGGCCGCGGCGCAAAATATACGTGACCCGCGCGTGGTCGTTCGAGCCCATCAACTCGCCGCCCAGGCCCAATTCGCCGATCAGTTCGGTGGCTGCGGGCTTGGCCGTGAGAAAGCTATCCGGGCCGCCTTCCACCAGGCAGCCGTCGACAGACTCGGTCTGAATTACGCCGCCCAGGCGCGCGGATTGTTCGATGAGAACCGGCTGGATGCCGGCCTTCGCAAGATAGTAGGCGGCGGAAAGACCCGAGATCCCTCCGCCGATGATGATGGGCGCTTTCACGCCAGCTTAAAACTTAAATTCGCGGACCATCTGCACCACGGCCTTCACATTCTCCACCGGAGTTTCCGGCAAGATGCCGTGGCCGGTATTGAAGATATGGCCGGGCCGCGTTCCGGTGCGCTTCAGCAGTTCGTGGACGCGCAGTTTCAGATCCGGCAGCGGAGCGAACAGCGCGGCCGGATCCAGATTGCCCTGGATGGCCGACCGGTAGCTGATATCCATCCAGGCCTGATCGATGTTGATGCGCCAGTCGACGCCCATGACGTCGCCGCCAGCCGCATGCAGTTCGCGGAAGAAGCCGGCCGCGCCGGTGCCGAAGTGAATCACTGGCACGCCGCTCGACCGGATGCGCTCAATCAACGCGCGGGAGTACGGCGCGACGTAGCGCACGTAATCGTCTGCGCCCAGCGCGCCCACCCAGCTATCGAAAACCTGGATCGCGCGCGCGCCCGCGGCCACCTGCGAAACGCCGAACGGGCCCAGCACATCGACCAGTTTCCCCATCAGCCGGCGCCACAACGTCTCATCGCGGTACATCAGTTGCTTGGTCCGCAGAAAATTGCGCGACGCCCCGCCCTCAATCATGTAACAGGCCAGAGTGAACGGCGCGCCGACAAATCCGATCACCGGAACGCGTCCGGCGAGCGCGCGCACGGCCGCTTGAATGGACTCGCCCACGTAGCCGAGATCGTCGGTGTTGGAAATGGAGAGCGAATCGACGTCGGAGGAAGTGCGCACCGGGTTGTCGATCACCGGTCCTTCGCCCGGCAGGAACTTCAGCTTCAGCCCCATCGGTTCCACCGGCAGCAACAGGTCGGCGAAGATGACGGCGGCGTCGACATCCAGAATCTCCACCGGCTGCAAAGTGACGGCGGCCGCCAAATCGGGCCGCTTGCAAATTTCCAGAATCGAATTCTTAGAGCGGATCTCGCGATACTGCTTGAGATAACGCCCGGCCTGCCGCATGAACCACACCGGCCGGACATCGGTCGGCCGGCGCCGGCAGGCATCGAGAAAACGGCTGTTCATTGGAGCCATCCGCATGGATTACTCTCCGGCTTGTCTTCGCAGAAAAACACGCGAAATCCTTTCGGTTTATGTTGAGCCGCCCAGCGGCGGCCATTAACGAAATACGGCTTGGTCCAGGCTTCGGTGTCTAGCGTCCGCGGCGCAATCACGG
>JBDTAT010000224.1:0-2764 GCA_039924505.1 Bryobacteraceae bacterium | reverse complement strand
AAAGTGATTTCGGAATATCCGGAAGTGGCGTCGAATCTCTATATTCGCGTGCTGCAGGATCTGGAGCGGCATCCCGAGGCCGCGCTGATCGTCGATCTGGGCAGCGACCCCGAAGCCGCGCTGAAGGTTCTCGAAAAAGTGAAGCAGGCCGCGCCGGATCTCTACGTCATTGCGTCGAATTACAGCGCCGACGGCGAGATCGTGATCGCCAGCTTGCGCGCCGGCGCCAACGACTTTCTCGTGCAGCCGATGAAGCGCATGGAGTTCCGCGATGCCATGGCGCGTCTGGAGCGCGCCCCGCGCCGCGCCGCCGCCACCACCAGCCGGCTCGGCAAAGTTTATACTTTCATCGGAACCAAGGGCGGCGTCGGCGCGACCACGCTCGCCGTAAACTTCGCCGGTGTCCTGGCGCAGCGGAAGCAGCAGACCGTCCTGGTCGATTTGGATTGGACCTCGAACGACGTCGCCATGCACTTGGGCGCCGCCCCGCAGTACACCTTGCAGGAGGTCGGCGAGAACCTCTCCCGCATGGATCAGGCTCTGTTTGAAGGCTTCGTCACGCGCGACCCGCTCGGCTTCTTCGTCGTCGGTCCCCCCGATTCGCCCGAGCACCGCATCCACTTCACCGAGCCGATGTTCCGCGAGTTCGTCAATTTTCTCGTCGAAAAGTACGAATCCATCGTCATCGACGCCGGCCGTTCGCTCGCCGATGAAGTCGTTCTCGGCGCGCTGCAAAGCTCCAGCACGATTTTCTTGGTGTTGACCCAGCAATTCCCGGCCATCCGCAACGCCCAGCGCTACATCGCCGCGCTGATGCGGCTCGGATTTAATCGGGATCAGATCAAAATAGTAGTCAATGAGTATCAGAAGAAGGCGAGCCCGGCCTATGCCGGCCTGGAGCAGATCCGCCAGACGTTGAACCAGCCCGTATTCTACGGTGTCCCGTCCTCGCCCGCCGTTTTGGCCGCCATCAACAAGGCGCGCCCGTTCGTCGCCGACCGCCAGGCGGCGGGTGACTTCGACCGCGTCTTCCGCTCCTTTGTCGACAAGGCCACGGGTTCAAAAAGGGAGGCGGCGGTAGCCGAACCATGACCCGCAATCGTATCGTCCCATTCCACCGCCCGCGCGAGCCGCGACCGCCCCATTCCGAGCCTGGGCGCCCTCTGGGCACGTGAGGGAGCGGTTCTCCCAAGCTCCCCACCGTGGCACCCCCGCCCACAATGCGAAACTGAATAAGAAAGGCTCCCTAGGATCTAATGGCTACTCGCACAATGCCCCGGTCTGGCGCCGGGGCCGACCGCTGGTTCGGCATCAAGACGCAGATTCATTCGAAGCTCCTGAACTCGCTATCGCCCGATCAGCTCAAGGCGCTCAACAAAGAAGGCGTGCGCGCGCAGATCGGCAACCTGGTGGAAAGGATCGTCATCGAGGAGCAGGTCCCGATGACCGTCACCGAGCGCGAGCGCCTCATCGAAGAAGTGCTCGACGAAGTCTTCGGCCTCGGTCCGCTGGAGCCGCTGCTCAAAGACGACTCCATCAGCGACATCCTGGTGAACAGCTTCGATAACATCTATGTGGAGCGCGCCGGGCGCCTCGTCGAAACCAATGTCCGTTTCAAGGATCAAGCCCACGTCCGCATGATCATCGATCGTATCGTGTCCAACATCGGCCGCCGCATCGACGATTCTTCGCCCATCGTCGATGCCCGCCTCGCCGACGGCTCGCGTGTCTGCGCCGTTATTCCGCCGCTGTCCATTCTCGGGCCGGTGCTCTCCATCCGCCGCTTCGGCAAAAAGCTGCTCTCCACCGAAGACCTGCTGAAGAACGAAACCATGACCACCGGCATGCTCGATTTTCTGAGCGGCTGCGTGGAGGCGCGGCTGAACGTCATCATCGCCGGCGGCTCCGGCTCCGGCAAAACCACCATGCTGAACACGCTCTCCCGCTTCATTCCCGAAGACGAGCGCGTGGTCACCATTGAAGACACTGCGGAGCTGCAGTTGCAGCAGTCCCACGTCGTCCGCCTGGAGACCCGGCCGATGAACATTGAGGGCGCCGGCTCCATCACCCAGCGCGATCTGGTCATCAACGCTCTCCGTATGCGCCCCGACCGCATCATCATCGGGGAATGCCGCGGCCCCGAAGCGCTCGACATGATGCAGGCCATGAACACCGGCCACGACGGCTCCATGACCACCACCCACGCCAACTCCGCCGTCGATACGTTCTCGCGCCTGGAGACCATGGTCATGATGGCCAGCCAGCACATTCCCGACAAGGTGATCCGCCAGATGCTCGCCTCGGCCGTCAATATCGTAATTCAAGTGGCGCGCATGAATGACGGCAGCCGCAAGGTTCTCGGCATTTCCGAGGTGCGCGGCGTCGCCGGCGACATGGTGCAAATTGACGACGTCTTCCGGTTCGCACGCACCGGTTTGAGCCCGCGCGGCAAGGTGCTTGGAAAATTCGCCGCGACTGGCATTAAGCCAGTCTGCATGGAGCGCCTCAAAGCCTACGGCGTTCGTCTTTCACAAGGAATTTTCAGCGAGCAGTATGAAGTAACGGATAATAAATAGAAGCGCTGGATCGCGTATCGGGCAACCGCTTGCCTGGGCCGTTCCGAGCCTGGGCGCCCTCTGGGCGCGTGACGGAGCGGTTGCACATTGAGAGAAATCATCTCGCGGTCTAAGACCTGGCAGGACAGCTAACGGAGCCTATCCATGGGTTTTCTCCTCGTCGCGTTCGTCATCTTCACCGGCGCTCT
>JBDTAT010000223.1:0-2603 GCA_039924505.1 Bryobacteraceae bacterium | reverse complement strand
TGGCTTGCAGCCGGCCTATTTGGGCAGGGGCAAGGATGTCGTGGTTTCGAAACTAAATCCCTCGGCACCGGCATTTCTCCATATGACGTATCTGGGAGGCCGCGGATACGAATTCGCATCGAGGATCGCGGTGGACTCGACCGGGAACGCCAATATCACGGGGATCACAAGGTGGCCGGACTTTCCGGTGACGACTGGCGCATTTCAGCCAAACCAACTACTTCTCCGTTGGATTTTCAGTGGTTCGAGGAGCAGGGATTGGCCGCGCTGAGTGGCTGCACAGCGAAACGGCATCCTCTGAATGCCCGAGGCGCGAGCTTTTCGGGGGAGCCGGACGCGGGAAACCTGCACGTCCGTCCGGTTCGGGGAGCGGGAGGTAGGACGCTCTCTGCCAGTTGCCTCTCCACTCTACAGGATTGGTAGCGTCGCGGATACGAAGTTGGGGTGTGGTTTTTTTGGGTATGGCGTCTTGGGGAGTCGCGACACTGGGTTACTCCCTGCCTATGATAAGATTCACGTTTGCGATTTACGGTATTCCATCCAAGGGAGTGATCCTGGCGTGAAGGCATACGACGGCGCAGATGTCAGAAATATAGCCCTGGTGGGGCACGGGCATTCGGGGAAGACCACGCTGGCAGCCGGTCTGCTCTACACGGCCGGCGCAACCAACCGGTTGACTCGCGTGGACGAGGGCAACACCATCACCGATTTCGACGACGAAGAGATTCACCGGAAGATCACCATTTCCACCGGTGTGGCGTTTGTCGAATGGAAGAGGAATAAGATCAATCTGCTGGATACGCCGGGCTTCAATCTGTTCATCTACGACACACGGGCGGCGATGGGCGCGGCCGACGCGGCGTTGGTGCTGGTGGACGGCGTGGCGGGCGTTGAGGTGCAGACCGAGAAAGTCTGGAGCTTTGCCGACGAGTTGGAGTTGCCGCGCGCGGTGGTGATCAACAAGCTGGACCGCGAGCGCGCCAGTTTCGAGCGCACGCTTGAAAACGTGCAGGCCGTCTTCGGACGGACGTGCGTTCCCGTTCAGCTTCCCTTGGGAGTGGAGCGGGACTTCCACGGCGTGATCGACCTGGTAAGCATGAAGGTCTACACTTACACGGCCGACGGAGACGGCAAAGGCAAGGAGAGCGAAATTCCGGCCGGCCTGGCTGCCGCGGCGCAGGCCGCGCATGAGACGCTGGTGGAGTTGGTGGCCGAAGGCAACGACGCGCTGCTTGAGGAATTTTTCGAACAAGGCACGCTGCCGGTGGAGCACATTCGGGAAGGACTGGCGCAGGCGGTTCGCGACCGCCGCATTTGTCCGGTGCTCTGCGCCTCCGGGCTTCACAATATGGCGTCGGATCTGGTGCTGGATTTCGCGGCCGCGAATTTTCCCTCGCCCGTCGAACATGCTCCGAATCCCGGGACAGCGAACGGCCGCGAGATAACGCGCGCCGTGAAAGACAGCGAGCCGGTTTCGGTGTTCGTCTTCAAGACCGTCGCCGATCCGTTCGCCGGACGCCTTTCGTACTTTAAGGTTGCGTCCGGAGTGTTGCGGAACGACGCCGCGCTATCGAACTCGCGCAATGAAGTGGCGGAGAAGCTGGCGCATATCGGGTGTCTCGAAGGCAAGACGATTACGCCGGTGAACGAACTGCACGCGGGCGACATCGGCGTCGTGGCGAAGTTGAAGGAGACGCTGACAGGCGACACGCTGCATGACAAAGCGTCTCCCATCGCTTATCCGGCGCCCAGCGTGCCGGAGCCGTCGATTGCCTATGCCATCTCCGCCAAAACGCGCAACGACGAGGACCGCATGGGCAACGCCGTGCATCGCATTCTGGAAGAGGACCGGCTGCTGCGGTTCTACCGCGATCCGCAGACCAAGGAGTTCCTGCTGGCGGGCACGGGGCAACAGCATGTCGAAATCATTTGCAGCCGCCTGAAGAAACGCTACGGAGTGGACGTGGAGCTGCACGCTCCCAAGATTCCGTACCGCGAAACGATTCGCGGAAATGCGGACGTGCAGGGCCGGCACAAGAAGCAGACCGGCGGCCACGGACAGTTTGGCGATTGCTGGATTCGCATGGAGCCGCTGGCGAGGGGCGCGAAATTCGAGTTTGTGAACGCGATTTTCGGCGGCTCGGTTCCGCGGCAGTATATTCCGGCGGTGGAGAAGGGCATTATCGAGGCGGCCGAAAAAGGATTTCTGGCGGGCTATCCGGTGGTGGATTTCCGCGTCTCACTCTACGACGGCTCTTATCACGATGTCGATTCCTCGGAGATGTCGTTCAAGATGGCGGCGCGGAAGGCCTTCAAAGCGGCGATGGCGGCCGCCAAGCCGGTGCTGCTGGAGCCGATTATGAACGTGTCCATTCAGGCGCCGGTGGAGTTTGCCGGGGATTTGATGGGCGACCTGAACGGACGCCGCGGACGCATTGCCGGCATGGAGACGAAGGGCGCGAAACAGATTATTCACGCGCAGGCGCCAATGTCGGAGATGCTCAACTACGGCAACGATCTGATTTCGATGACGCAGGGGCGCGCGGCGTTCACGATGGAGTTCGACCACTACGACTACGTTCCGCAGATGCAGGCGGATAAAA
>JBDTAT010000222.1:0-3692 GCA_039924505.1 Bryobacteraceae bacterium | reverse complement strand
TCTGGAGCGGCCTACTTCGACAATGTCTACCTGGGGACGAACCCGCCCGCTGAGAATGCGGCGGAACGGACTGCACCGGATAGCCGTACCGCGCCGTCCCGGGACGCGGCGCCTACGCAAGCCGATTCCGGTGGCGCGCTCTCCGCGGCGGTCGACGTGAATGCCAAGCGCGAGCTGCGCCCGATTCCGGCGACGCTCTATGGCGCCAATATCGAGTGGATCTGGAACGGCGATGGTCTGTGGGATTCTAACCGCAACGAACTCAACCCCGAGATCGTCCGTCTGACGCGCGATGTGGGAACCTCGCTCCTGCGCTTTCCCGGAGGCGTCTTTGCCAACTTTTATCACTGGAAGGATGGCGTCGGCCCGCAAAGCTCGCGCCGCACCACCGAGCATACTCCCGGAGGTCCCAAGTCGGTCCACGTGTTCGGGACCGATGAAGCGCTGGCGTTCGCCTCTCGGGTGGGAGCGCGGCTGATGATAACCGTCAACGCTTCCACCGGAACTCCCGAGGAGGCTGCCGAATGGGTTCGCTACGTCAACGGGAAGAACCAGCCCGGCCGGCGCGTCGACTACTGGGAAATCGGGAATGAACTTTACATAGGCGCGGTGACGCCGGCGGAGTACGCCAAGCGGTTCCTCCAATTCGCTCACGCCATGCGCGCCGCCGATCCTTCGATTCGTCTCGGCGCAATCGCCGACGACAACTATGGCCGCACCATTCCGCACAAATATCCCGACTGGGCCGGGCGGGTTCTCTCCGAAGCGGGTAATGAGATCGACTTTCTTTCGGTGCATAACGGCTATGCGCCGATTCTCGCAAGCGACAACGGATGGGACACTCGCACCGTTTACTCGGCGATGCTGGCGGCGCCCATTCTGATGAAGAAAAGTCTTGACGATATCGCCGGCAAGATCCAGCGCTACGCGCCGGCCGGCCGCGCTTCTCACATCAAGATCGCCGTTACGGAATGGGGACCTCTTTTTCAGGGGACCCCGAAAGACCGCTTCGTCGATCACGTCAAGACTCTCGGCTCCGGCCTTTTCGCCGCCAGCGCGATGAAGGCGTTCATTGAGTCTCCGCAAACCGACATCGCGAATTTCTTCAAACTGGTGGATCCTCTCTATGCCGGCTGGATTGCACCGCGCGGCGGCGGTTATGTGCCCACCGGTCCTTATTACGCGCTCGAGATGTACACGCGCCACTTCGGAGGCGTGGCAGTGGAGTCGGATGTGAAATCGCCCGCGTACCGCTCCGTTTCGGTCGGCTGGGTCGATGCGGTCCAGAGCGTACCCTATCTGGATGTCGTCTCGAGCCGGAGCGGCGACGGGCGGACTCTCTACGTGCTGGCGATCAACAAAAACTTCGACCAGCCGGTCCGCGCCAAAATCCAGCTTCACGGCTTCGAGCCCAGCGGCAACGCCACGCAATGGGTCTTCAATGGAACCGGTATTGGCGCTAACCTCGGCAGCACGCCGGTGGCTGTGCCCGGCGTCAAGTGGGCCAGACAGGCAGTGGATGAAAAAAATCCGCGCTTCGATCGGGGTGGTCCCGGCGAAATCCACCTGACCTCGGCTCCTCTCGGCAATGTGAGCGCATCGTTCGAGTACGCCTTTCCGGCGCACTCCGTGACATCGCTCGAAATCGGGGGGCGGCTTCGGTAGTAGTTCTTGCGCAGCCTTCCTATGAAGATTGGACTCACCAATCCGACGACTTGGCCTTGGGTTCGCCGCGGCGCCGAGCGGTTCATCAACGAGCTGGCCGCCGATCTCTCCAATCGCGGCCACGAAGTCGTTGTGATGTCGAGCAAGCCTGGGCGTACGCTGATCCGGCGTGAGCGAGGCTACACCACCGTCTGCCATCGCCAACTTTGGATTCCCCGGCTGGCCCAGGCCGGTATTCGCGAATCGCATGCGTTTTTTCCAGTTCTGTTGGGCGATCTTATCCGCCACCGCTTCGACGTCGTCCTGTGTTGCGCGTTCCTCGACGCTTACGCCGCCATCCTGGCGCGCAAGCTCACCGGCGTCCCCTGCGTATTCTGGGTCAATAGTCTACCGCCCCCCATCCGCTATGTGCGCGAGATCAGCGCCGGCGGAGGATTTTTCCGGCGAGTGGTCCGGGAGACGGATGAAATGATCGTGCTGAGCTCCTACATGCAGGCTTGGTTTGCGGAGCGTCATGGGCGCCCCGGCCTGCGGATTCCGGTTCCGGTGGATACGCGGCACTTTCCGCTCTCGACCGACCGGGACCACGAGCGACCGGTGATTCTCTGCGCCTCCGCGCTAGACGACGTGCGCAAAGGGGGGCGCGTGCTGATGCGCGCTTTCGACCGTCTGAAACGCCGCCGCCCAGCCGTGCGGCTCCGGATTAAGGCCACGGTTTCCGAAGCGAAGCGGGCGGAGTTGCACGCGCTGGTGTCACCCGAATTTCGCGGCGACGTGGAATTCCTGGGGGCCGGTGACGCTCAGGATCTGCCGCGCGAATTTGGATCGGCCGCAATTTCCGTGTTGCCATCCTTATGGGAGAGCTTCGGGATGGTGGTCGTGGAATCCATGGCGGCCGGCACGCCCGTAGTAGGCACCCGCGACGGCGCGCTCCCCGAGTTGATCGGCGATCCGGGCATTGGACGCCTCTTCGATCCCGGCGAGAATTGCGGCGTCGAGCCCACCAATGCGGAAGGTCTCGCCGCGGCGATGGAGGAGTGCCTGGATCTGAGCCGTCAAGCGGAGACGGCGTACCGCTGCCGGGCCGAAGCCGAGAAATATAGTTGGGCCATCCTCGGACTCCGGTTTGAGGAGTTGTTCGAACGATTGGCCGGCCCGGCAGCCCATCGAAGCTCCGTGGCATGAAGCGTTTCCGGCCATGAAGATCGCCATCACGCATCCGTATTGCTGGCCTTATGTGCGGCGAGGCAACGAACGCAACATTGAGGAGCTGGCGCGATGGCTCACCGGCCGCGGACACACCGTGACAACCATTTCCACGAAACCGGGCAAAGGCTCGGTGGAGCAGACGGAGTTCGGCGAGCGGCGGCTGCATCGCGGCGTTGGGGGCCCTCTGCTGGCGCGGCTTCGTCTCGACGAACGCCACACGTCTTTCTTTTCCAGTTACGCAAGCCTGGTCTCGGTGCAGCCGGACGTGGTGCATAGCTGGTACTTCTCCGATGGCCTGGCGTCCACCTGCGCGCGCTCCCGGACGCGCCACCGCGCAGTCCTCCAGATCAACGGCGTGCCCGTTCCCGGCTACTCCTGTTATCGCTGGTATCCGCCGGACGCCTGGACCAACCGTCAGGCTGCCCGCCGGTCGGACGCAACTATCGCCTGCAGCCAGTTCATCCGCGGCCTGGCGCGCGAGCAATATGGCATCGATCCGGTTGTCATTCCTCCTCCCGTCAATATGGAGCGTTACCAATTTGGCGATGGTCCGCCTTCGGGGCGGCCGGCCATTCTGGGCGTCGCGGACTTTAACGTCCGGAGGAAGGGAATTCGCGTTCTTATCCGGGCATTCAAGCGGATCAAAAGCCAGTCGCCGGACGCCGTTCTTCGCATCGCCGGCGCGTTATCCGAGCATGTGAAGGCGGAGGTCTTGCGCGATCTGCCGGACTCCGTCCGTTCCAGCCTGGAGATTCTCGGCCCTCAAGATTCCGCCGCCATTGCGAAGCTCTACCGGGAAGCGTCCATTCTGGTGCTGC
>JBDTAT010000221.1:0-5198 GCA_039924505.1 Bryobacteraceae bacterium | reverse complement strand
ACTGAGACCCCAATTCAACCCCGGATTGTGCGTGTTCTCATCCAATCCTGGAAGATTGGTGGCCAACACCTGGTCCAGAATAATATTGCTCCAGCGGAACCAGATGAAATTCTTGGTTCCGATATTCTGATCCACGCGCCCGGTGTACTCATCCTGCGCCTGGATGGTCGGGTCCGTATTGATGGCGTTGCGGTCGGAGACGCCGGTAAATACCGGTTTCGGCAATAGCGCTTGCGCGTAGCTCACCATTCTCGGATCCAGCAACGATTGCGGAATGATGTTCCCCGGAAACGGATCGCGGATGAACACATTCGGATTGCTCGGGTCGGGGCGCGTCGTGAAGGGATTGAAAATCTGCTTCGGCTCATTAGGTCCGGTAAAATTGCCCGAGAGTTCCAGCGGCGTGGGAACCCGGATGAAACCAAAGTTCGACTGGCTGTACCGGAAGCTTTCGTATCCGAAGAAGAAGAACGTCTTGTTATGGCCGTCATACAACTTCGGAATGGAGACCGGGCCGCCGAAGGTGACGCCATATTGATTCTGGTGGAAGGGAGTGACGGCGGGATCGAATGTGCCGCGGGCATTCAGGTCCGTGTTCCGAAGATATTCCCACAGATCGCCGTGATATTCGTTGGTGCCCGACTTGGTCACCACGTTGACGATTCCGCCCAGAGATCCGCCGAACTCGGCCTGGTCGTTGTGTGAGTTCACTTTGAACTCCTGAACATCGTCGATGATCGGCGGCACAACGTAGGTGCTGGCAAACGCAGCCTGGTTGTTTAGACCGTCCGTCATGAAGAAATTGCTGCGGTTCTGCTGGCCGTTGAAGGCCGGGAAGCTATACGCGGTGCCGATGGCGGTATTGCCGAATCCGTTGCTCTGCTGCGGCCCGTTGATGGGCGCCGCGCCCGGCGTCAGCGAGAGCAGTTGCGTAAAGTTCCTACCATTCAGCGGCAGATCCACTACTTGCTTTTCCGAGATCACAGCGCCCAATTCGGCCGTCGCGCTCTGGATCATTTCGGCCGACGCCGCCACCTCCACTGTCTGTTGCACGGCGCCCACAGCCAGCGTCGCATCGGCCGTCGCGGTCTGGTTCACTTCCAGCGTCAACTCCGGGATCTGCGTGCTGCGGAATCCCGCTTTGCCGATTTCCAAGCTGTAACGGCCCGGCGGAACGCTGACGAACACATAGTTCCCCGCCGCGTTGGTTGCAGCGCGGCGCTCTACGGCTGTATCGAGGTTACGCAGCGCGACCTGCGCATCCGGCACGCTCGCTCCGGAGGGGTCGCGCACCGCTCCCGTCACGGACGCAGTGGATAGCTGGGCCAGAGCTTGTTGGGGAAAAAACAGAAGAGAAGCGGCGCACAATGCAAGCGCGATCGCGCCGTTCTTGGAGAACGCG
The DNA here is from genome assembly GCA_039924505.1 of Bryobacteraceae bacterium. GTDB lineage: Bacteria > Acidobacteriota > Terriglobia > Bryobacterales > Bryobacteraceae > JBDTAT01. The sequence continues at coordinate 3,796 of JBDTAT010000221.1, read as the reverse complement.
AAGCGCACAGGACTCGGCGGAATCCTTCCTCCGGGACGGAAACACGCTGCCGCCGCGTTCCGGTGTGCGCGAGTTTCTGCGAAGATACATCGTTGAGATCGCTCGGACATAATTCCCCCTTCGGGCGACCGGCACTTCACGTTCGCCAGATTGAATCAGATGTATCATAGATTCGCTCTGGTGTAAAGATTTACTTTAACGGTAAAACTGCCACCGGGCGGGGTTCAGCGCGGCTCCACTTTGTGCAGCAATCCGCGCATCAACGAATCCTCCGGGAAGGACGCCACGTAACTCTGCAGGGCGGCTCGCGCATGGGTGTAGTCGTGCAGATCGATGTAGGCCAGAATCAGCGTTTTTTGTATGGTGGTGTCGAACGGATCGAGCGCCGCCGCTCGTTGCAGCACGGGCACGGCGTCCGGCTCTTGCCCAGCCAGTTTCAAGGCGCGCGCCAGATCCAGCAGCCACACCGAAGAGGGCGTCCCGCTGGACACGCTTTTCTGAAGCGCTTGAATCGCGTCCGGATATCTGCCCTCGAGCAAAGCCTGCCGGCCCACCGCGGCCAAAACCAAGGGATCGTTTGGGAAGGCCGTTCGCGCGGCGGCGAACGCCTTGGGGTAGTCCTTAGCGAGATCCGGAGCCTTCGCCTGCAGTTCTCCGTATGCCGCGAAGCGCGTCAATATTGGAAGCTCCGGTCCGCCGGGGGGCGCGTTCAGATAAAGGATGCCTGGCAGCCCGGGCGTGGATTGCGAGTAATAATCGGCGGGTAGAGGCTCGCCGGGCCGCGCGACGATTCGATGATTGGTCAGCGCCGAGTGCGAGATCTCCGCGATCGCCCGCTTCGGCATGTGGCATCCAATGCAGTTGCCGCCACGCTGGCGGAACGGCACTTGGCAACTGGCCTCGGTGTGGCATTGGAAGCAACGCTGCCGGTAATACGCGACCGCCTCTTCCCCGGCCGGAGCCGTGTGCGGATCGTGACAGGTAAGGCAACTCAGTTTGCCTCCGCTCGCCCGGAAACACTTGCTCAGCTTCATCGCCGCATGGTGCTCCAGCAAATCCGCGTCGCCGGCCGAGCGCTCGCGCGGGGCGACTTTCAGGATGGCCAGCGTTTTGTACAACGGGTTGCCGGGCCGAAAATCCGCGTATTGCTTGCCGGGCTGCAATACCCGCGTATCCCCGCCCTGATGGCACATCATGCAGATGTCTTCGGCGAGCCGCGGCGGCAGCCTGCGGGGATTCACAATCGTGATGTCCCGACCCGCGATCCTGACGCCATGGGTTCTGGCCCGCACGTGCGCGCCGCCTGGGCCGTGGCAGTTCTCACAGCCAATCGCCATTTCCTGAAACGGTTCTTTCTCATAAAGACCATTCCGCCCGGCCACGGCATTCGGCTTACCGCAGTGACAGCGGATGCAGGCTTCGTGGATCGGCCGGTTGAAACCGTAATCCGCCGTTTCGAAGCCCGGGGAGAGGCCCCATAGATTGGCCTTCGCATAGTAGCTCAGCGGAGCTTCCACGAGAAAATCGCCGCGGCCAACCAGCGGCGTCCGGCCGTTTTGACCGGAACCCGCCATGTAGTCGAGTTTGTAAGTGTTCTCGAAGACCCGCACGCCGTTCGCAACTGCGTATTCCGTCTGGTACAACTTGGAATCTTTGGAGAAGACCTCGAAATACCGGTCGAGCTTCCCGCTATGAACCGTTACCGGTGTTGCCACTGTGGCCAGAACATCCGGCGCATTGGCAGCTTCGATCGATCGTCCCATCGGCGTCCCGCGGTACTGCGCATATAGCTTCGGGTGACATCCAGCGCAGGCCTTCGAGCCAACGTATTCATCGGCTCCATGGCCCGCGGCTGACATCAGGATAAAAATCAACGCCGCTGTTCCGGCTCGCAGCACTCCCGGAGTATAACGCAAGGGGCGCGGCGGCCGGCACAAATGCTCTGACGTGCTTCACAACATTTCCCGGGAGGCGATTGGGAAATAACCTGTCCAGCCACTCCCTGACGGCGAGGGGTTCGGGAACGATACGGTGTTGCTGCTCCGCGCGGCCGTTGGCTTATGAAATCTATTCGGGTTTTGCGGCGACCCAATAGCCGGGGCGGGTGCGAACTTTCAAGTTGGGGCGATTTACTGTCACACGAATGTCGTGGAAGCCGGCTTCGCTCTGGTTGTCGGGAGTATAGCTCAACAGGTATTGGCTGTGCAGATCGTCGCCCAGGTTTTGTAACACGCGTTCCAGGCTCTTCTCTGTCACAAACGAATATTCGCGGCCGCCGGTGAATTTGGTGTATAGCTCGGAGGGATTATCCACGAAAATTCCTTTCACGCCGCGGAAAATTTCAGCAAATGCCGGCATGACGCTGCCGTTCGCGTAACCGTTGTGAAGCTGCGTGGTGGGCGTGGAGGCGACGCCGGCGGGGAGGTGCTGCGCGTCGGCGGGAACGGCGGGCGGGCGCGGCGGCTCCGCGGTGGAAGTGAACGCCGCGATGAGGTGCGAAACGTTCAGCGTATAGATTGTGATGTTATCGAACTCCGATTCGGTGAGAATGTCGCGCGGATGCAGTTCGCTTGAGTTGTCGCGGGTTTCGCCGATCATCAGCAAAACGCGGCGGCGGTCGGGCGGTTGATGGCGTAGCATGCGGACGCCGGCCATGGCCGCGTCGTTGAAACGGCTGCTGGTGGAACCGGGCTTCAACTTTTTCAGAGCCGCTTCAATCTGGTCGGTATTATTGGTGAAATCGGTGAGCGTCTGGATGCGGTGATCGAAGCAGAGGATCGCGACTTCGCCGTTTTCGCCGAGCACCTGCGCGTTCAGAAGCGCGCCGATTTTCTGGATTTTCGGAAGCACGGCCTCCATGTTGGCGCTGGCTTGGATGGCGATGACGAGCGAGAGCGGCTCAAAGGCGATGTCCTGGGTGACGCGCTGCAGCTTGCCATTGTCGTACAGAGAGAAATCGCGGGGAAGCAAGCTGGGAATGTAATCGCCATGATCGTTGGTGACGGTGGTGGGCGCGATGACCACTTTCACGGTGGTTTGGATGACCGGCTGTTTATTGTCGTCCACGGGAGGCGCGGCGGGCGCCTGCGGAAATATGGGGAGGGCCGCAGCCAACAGCAGCGCCGCCGGGAGAAACATCCTGAGTTTCGATGGGGTCATTGCGGGGTCCGTTTGGCGGGCGCAGCGTGCTCCGTTCTGCCCTGGAGAAGATCCACAATGTGCGGGATCAGATCCGCGATCACCTGTATTGATTCTAGCGCGCCCTTCGGCGATCCGGGCAGGTTCACGATCAGCGTGCGGCCCTTGGCGCCTACGAGGCCGCGCGACAATACCGCGTAGGGAGTAGACTTTCTTCCTTCGGCGCGCATCAATTCACCGAGACCGGGAATTTCGCGCTCGACGACCGCGCGCGTGGCTTCCGGGGTTACATCGCGATCGGCTACGCCCGTGCCGCCGGTGGTGAGGATGACATCAGCTGCGCCCTCCGCGCTCAACTCGGTTAAACGTTGCGCGATGATCATGCGCTCGTCGGCGACGACGGCGGACGACGCGACGCTCCAGCCTTGCTGTTCGACGAACTCGCGGATCGCCGGGCCGGATCGGTCCTCGCGCTGGCCGGCCGCGGTGGAGTCGCTTACAGTAATGATAGAAACGCGGATCATTTAATTGGTTGGATGCGGCGGTAGTCGCCGCTCTTGCCCCCGGTTTTTTCTAGCAAGTAGAGGTCCTGAATCTCGATGGACTTGTCGAGAGCCTTGGTCATGTCGTAGATGGTGAGGGCGGCGACGGCGGCTGC
>JBDTAT010000220.1:0-3712 GCA_039924505.1 Bryobacteraceae bacterium | reverse complement strand
TTCATCCAGCCACCCCTCCAACTGGGAGAACCGCTGCTTGATCTCACCCTCGGTGGCCACAAAAACATTCTAGGCCAGAAATGGTTTAATTGCTACACTTATTTTCTAACAGTTACTAAGCACAAACCATGCGCCGGACCTGCCTTCTCTGTCTCGCCGCCCTGTGCCTCGCCGCCCAGACGCCCGCCCCTTCGCCGCAGCCGGTCATTCGCGTCACCACCCGCCTCGTCGAAATCAACGTTGTCGTTCACGACAAGAGCGGTCCCGTCGCCGATCTCACCAAGGACGACTTCATCCTCACCGAAAAAGGCAAACCGCGCGGCATCGCCGCCTTCTCCGTCGATTCCACCAAGACCTCTCTCAACCCGCCCGCGCCGCTCGCGCCCAACATCTTCACCAATCATTTCGACGCCCGCGCCGCCGCGCAGTCGAGCGTCACCGTCGTTCTTCTCGATGGCCTCAACACCCGCTTCCAGGATCAGGCCTACGCCAAGGCGCAGTTCATCAAATTCCTCCGGCAGATCGATCCCAATGACCACATCGCCCTCTATGCGCTCGGCGCGCAGCTTCACGTGCTGCACGATTTCACGAGCGATCAGGCCAGCCTGAAACACGCGCTCGCGAAATTTACGGGCCATATCGCGACTGAACTCGACGCCTCCGAGCCGGCCCCCTCCGATACCGGCAACGACGATTTCGATCAGGCGATGGACGACATGAACCAGCTCATGGCCGACCGCTACACGGTAAATCGGGTCGAGCAAACCGTCGCGGCCATGCAAGCCATTGCCGAGCACGTCAAACAGGTTCCCGGGCGTAAAAATCTCATCTGGATTTCCGGCAGTTTTCCGTTCTCCATCGGCCTTGATGAGCCGCTATCCACCACCAACCCGGCGCGCGAGCACCGCGCCTTTAATGACGAAATCGAATCCGCCGCCCGCGCCATGAACGACGCCAATGTCGCCATCTATCCGGTCGACGCGCGCGGTCTGGTCGGAATGCCTTCCATGGGCGCGGATGCGCGCCTGAACCCGGCCCGTCCCGGCCGCAACGGTCAGCCGCCCAAACAGCAATCGTTCACGCCGACCGGCCTGGACACCATGGAGGAACTTGCGCTGCGCACCGGTGGCCGCCCCTTCTACAACACGAACGATATTCAAAACGCCATTCGCGCCGCGCTCGACGACGCCGAGGTTACCTATACGCTCGGTTTCTATCCTGATCCGGACACGCTCGACAATAAATTCCATGAGGTGAAAGTGCAGGTGAAGCGCAAGGGACTGAACGTGCGGTACCGCAAGGGCTATTTCGCGTTCCCCGACCGGCCGCGCACCGCCAGACAATTGGCCTTCACCGTCCGCGACGCCATCTGGAGTCCGCTCGAGGCCGTCGGCGTCGGCCTAACCGCCCGCGTCGAGCCGGCCGAAAAACCCAAACCCGGCTCCTTGCGCTTATTGATCGCCATCGACACCCACAGCCTCTCTCTCACCCGGCAGGATGGCAAATGGACCGGACAAGCCGAGCTATATATCGCCGAAAAATCCGGCGCCGGCGAAATGATCTTTCACACCGACGATCCGATAGCGATGAATCTACCGCAAGCGCAATACGATTTAATCGTGAAAAAAGGATTGGTATTAAGCAAATATATCGAAATTGCGCCGGCCGCCAAACAAGTCCGCGTAATTGTAATCGACCGCCCCTCAGGCGCCGTCGGCTCCCTGCGAATCAATCTTCCGGTCCCGGCCCCCAAATCTTGATCGACCGCGCCCCGCCGCAAACCGCGCCGCATTACCCACGCCGCCCCGCCCCATTCCACGCCCACGCCCGCATCGCCCCGCCTCATTCCGAGCCATGACCGTAAGGGAGTGGTATCCCGCGCCAATAGTCAACCCGGCGCCAGCCCCCGCTACCGCTTCGACCAAGCCTTTGCCACTTCATCCCGCCGCCGAATCAGATCATCGTAATCCGCATACGTCCGGTCCGTATACGCCACCGCAAACGATAACAGCCGGTTCACAAACCGGTCCTCGCGGCCCATCAGCTCCTGATGCAAGCCCCGCGGTCCCTTCTTTCCCAGCGTCGCCAGCAAATGCGCCCGCGCCGTAATTTCCCCGAATATGCGCGCCGCCGTTTCAAATCGCGCCGGATCCGCAAACTGCTTGTGCGCGAATCGGGCGTCGTTAGCGCCGATTTCCCGCGCCTGCATGGGACGTCCGGCCATCGCCGTGTACCCGAGATACCGCTTCGGATTCAACTGGAACTTCAGCGTCTGCGCCACGACATACTCAGCGCGGCCCCTGCTCTGGCGCTGCACTTTGCTATCGAGCGCGGAATCGAGCGCGTCCTTCCACTCCACCAGCCGCAACGTTTCCAGCGCCTCGCCCTTCGGTTTCGCTTTTCCCTTCCGCTTCGCCTGCCCCTTCCCCAGCAGCAGCGCGAAACGCCGCCGGCCCAGGCTGCCGCATCCCGCAATCCGGAATGCCGCGTCTTCGAAGGCGTAAGTCGCCGGGTTGGACGCCTTCGGTGCCAGCGCCGTTTTCAAATACGCCGGCAGTGCCTTCACAATCGCCTGCCGCAGCCGGTCTTCAATCGGAAGATAGTGCTCTGAAGATCGCAGAACCCAGGCGCCCGGCGTGCTCTCTGCCACCATCGGCCGCAGCATTTCAATGCGCGATTTTTCCACCGCCACGTTCAGCAGCCGGTGGGTCGCTTTCGCGTCATGCAACTCGGCGAAGCCCGCGCGCTTTTTTACCCGCCCGACGCGAATCAGCGTTTCCAGGTACGCCCGCACCGCCTCCTCGGCTGCCCGCACTCCATCGCCCAATCGCAGCTTACTGTCGAGCGCCGCCAGCACCAGGCTCGCCGTCAACCTTCGCAAATCGAATTCGTACCGCGCCGCCGCGGTTTCGTCGAAGTCGTTAATGTCGTAAACGACGTCGCCCGTAATCGCCCGGAAGGCGCCAAAATTTTCCGTGTGAAGATCGCCCACAATCGGCCCCGCGGCGTCCAGCACCGGCCATTTCCGGAACGGCCCGTCCTCAATGTCGCGGCAAAAAATGTGGAATGTCCCGCGCATGAATCCGAACGGGGACGAGGTCAGCCGCTGGAGCTTTACGCCCAGGCTATAAGAATCGAAACCGCGGTTATACCGGATGATTTCGTCGACGGCGCTGCGCATGAAATTATCCTGACACAAAGAACCAGCCGCCCGCGCCTCGGCGGCTCATCTTCCATTCCCGTCTAAGAACCGGCCGGCAACGCGTGATTGGCCCTCCGGGCTTGCAAGCCTTCCGCGTGTGCCTTACTCCAGCGTCCGGTATCACCGATCTGCAAGCCGGCATCGACGGATTCGCCGGCGCCGGTTAGCTCATCGCTGCGAAAATCGCAATCGGCGCGGGCCATCGAAATCCCCCAAGAGCGCATTCGGCGTCGTAGACTCCCCCCCTCCAGCGGTATGTGCTGAAGACGGGTGGATCCGGTGGGAGCCACAGACGCAATGCAACCAGGAAGCCCACCAATGCAATCGTTACGGCCAGCGCCATTTCACCGTTATCTTCCCACCGTGCTGGTCCCTCAGCGCAATTTTAAGACCCAGCAAGCCGTCGGAGGCTGTCGCTCATCTCACGGCTGCACAGTCGCTTTTAAAACCTCCGGCCCGCTCGGAGCGTTGGGGGATCGATCGTCTTCGGCCGTGATCAGAATGGTAAAA
>JBDTAT010000219.1:0-7735 GCA_039924505.1 Bryobacteraceae bacterium | reverse complement strand
GGCCTGCGTCCGCACCACCCACGCCATCGATGCCTGCCCAACAAAAAGCGCGTTGGCGGAATCGGGAAGCTGCGCCTGCGGGACATACATCATCGGACGCGGAGAAGAGTCCAATCCGTTTTCGCGCACATCGCCTACAATGCCGACAATCTGCCGCACCGGCTCGTCCTTAAAATCCTTCTCCAGAGCCCTACCAATCAAGATGCGCTCCTTCAGCGGATCGCTATCCTTCCAGTACTGCCTGGCCATGCGTTCGTTGATCACCACCACGGCTGGCGACTTACCATCGTCGGCGCCGGTGAACGCCCGCCCGCGTTTCACGGGAATTTTGAACACGTCGAAGTATCCTGGTGATACCGTCGCCCATCCCACGTCTCCCGTGGACGATCCGTCCGGCGCAGGCTGGCCGATAATATCGAAATTAAGATCGTAGTTGTCCTGTAGCGGCACACAGCAAGTGGCGCTCGCGGCCGCCACACCCGGCAGTGAGCGAACGTGCTCCAGGCCGGCACGGATCGTAGCGGCGACGCGCATCGATTTCGAATACTTGGGACCGGCCAGCAACGTCCGCATCGTCACGACGTTCTTCGTCTCGAATCCCCGATCCACCGCGTACAGCGCCACGAAACTACGAATCAGCAGCGCCGATCCAGCCAGGAGAACCACGGCCACGCCGACCTCGCTCACTACCAAAGCCGCGCGAACCTTGTTCTGCCGCAAACCTGTCCCGGTTCGCGAGCTGCCGGCCTTGAGAATCGAATTGAGATCCGCCCGCGAACCCTGAAGCGCGGGTAACAAACCGAAAACAATCCCGGTCACAAGCGATGCTACCAGCGCAAACCCCAGCACCCGCCAGTCGATAACCACATGCGCGCCGTTCTGGCCAACCAGCGGCAGATCGGCCGTGCTCACGGCCAGCAGCGCCCGGATTCCGCTGTAACCGAGCCACAAGCCCAGCGCGCCGCCGGCGAGCGAAAGCAGCCCGCTCTCCGTCAGCAGTTGGCGAATTATCCTTCTCCGGCGGGCGCCGATGGCGGCGCGAATCGCGATCTCGCGCGTTCGTCCCGCCGCCCGCGCCAGCAGCAAATTCGCCACGTTGGCGCACGCCATTAGCAATACCAGGCCCACCGCGCCCACCAGTAGCAGCAGCAACGGGCGGACGCCGCCGGCCAGAGCCTCGCGAAACGGCTTCACAATGAAACCGTCCGTTGGGCCAAGTGCTTGCGGAAATTTGGCCCGGTATGCGCCGGCGGAAGCTTGCAATCGCGCCTGCGCCTGCTCCAGCGTGACTCCCGGCTGCAGGCGCGCCGCGACTTCAAAGTAGTCTCCCTGATCGCTGGTGTTGGGATCGAGCTTGAAGGGCACGTACACTTCCGCGGGCGGCCCGGAATCGGACAGGCCGGCATCGGCTCCAACGATCCCGATCACCGTGTGCGGTTCGCCGCTCAAAGAAATCGTCCGGCCGAGAATCCGCGGATCGCCGGCGAAACGCCGCCTCCACAGATTCTCGCCGATCAACGCGACCAGCGGACCGTTGGGAAGGTCTTCTTCCTGTGAAAAAGTGCGCCCCCTCAAAATCTGAATCCCGAAGCAGCGGAAAGTGTCCGCCGACGCCCGCATGGACCGCCACTGTTCTACAACCTCGCCGCCCGTATAGTTCATCACGCCAGGGAGGAAGGCGGAGACATCGTGGATCGCGGTCGACTGCGTCCGCCAATACTCGAACTTCGCGGGCGACGCGATCCATCCATCGTCGATTTCCGAATGCGAGGTCATGGTCAACGCGACCAGCCGGTCTGAACCGGGGATTGGCAGCGGTTTCAGCAGCACCGTGTTGACGATGGAAAAAATCGCGGTAGCCGCGCCGATTCCCAGCGCCAGCGCGGCAATGGCCGTGACGGTAAAACCGGGACTCTTGAAGAGCGCTCGAATCGCGTGCTTCACGTCGCTGAGCAGAGCGTTCATGCCGGCAGAATCGTCAGTCCCTTCAAAGTGTATCCAAGTGTATCCAAAAAGGTGCGAGTGGCGGGGGCATGCAGGCGCCGCGCGATGTAGGAGAAGTGGTTTGGGAGAAGCGCAAAGGGTGCGGCGCGCGCCATCGTCCGGGGCAGAAACCATTTCGCGCCGCACTCCGTTTTGTGCGCGGTTCTGAGAAGCGCACAGGACTTGGGCGGCGTCCTCTCTTAGACACCCGAAACAGGCTGCCGCCGCGTTCCGTTGTGCGCGGGTTTTCTGAGAAGTGTGGCCCGCCGACGCCGAAACTCTTATGCTGGACAAATGCGCAACGGCAGACTTGCCCAACTGACGGCCATCTTTCTCCGCATCGGCAATCTTACTTTCGGCGGCGGGGAACCGACGATGGCGGCGCTGCAGCGCGAGTTGGTGACGAAACGCGAATGGTTGACGCCGGAGCAATACGCGTTGGCGTACAGCTTGGCGCGCATCACGCCGGGCACCAACATTCTGGCTTTCTGCGCCGGGGCGGCATGGGCGGTGCTGGGATGGCCGGGCGCTATCGCGGCGGTGATCGCGGCTACCGTACCGTGCGCCGTTGTCGTGGTGCTGTTGACGCGGGTGCTGGGAGCTTGGGCTAACGACCAGTTTGCGGGCAGCATTCTTGCCGCCGTCCTGGCCGCGGCGGTTGGGCTTATGCTGGCGAGCGCGTGGCTGCTGGCGCGCCCGCAACTCAAGCGAACGCCGTGGTGGTGGGCGGCGCTGCTGGTGATGGCATCGTTTCTGGCGGCGTGGAAACTCGCGTTCTCGCCGATTCAGATTCTCGGCGTGGCGGCGCTGCTTGGGTTCCTGTGGTCTCCCCCGGATCGCAGCGCGCGCCGGACCGAGGAGAAGTCGTGAACCCTGTCCTGCTCTACTTCATTCTGCTGAAGGCGACGCTGACGTCGTTCAGCGGACTGACTTCGCTGCCGGTGGTGCGCAACGATCTTGTAGTTCATCGTCACGTCCTCACGGATCGCGAGCTGAACGCAGCCGTCGCCGCCGGCCGCACGGCCCCCGGACCGAATGGGGCGTATATCATCAGCGTGGGCTACTTCATCGAAGGCGCGCCGGGGGCCTGCGCGGGCTGGCTGGCGATGATCACGCCGGCGTTTCTCATTATTCCGCTGGTGCGGTACCTCGGCGCGCGAGCGGAAAAGCCGCGTGTGAAGAATGCTATCCGAGCGGTCATATTGGCTGCGTCCGGCTTGCTGCTGGCGAGCACGGTTCCGCTGGCCACCGCTTCGGTTACCGACGGGTTCACGGTGGCGATCGCGCTAATAAGCGTGGGCCTGCTGATTTTCACGCGCATCGATTCGGTGTGGCCGATTGCCGGGGCGGCGCTGGCGGGTTTGGCTAAGGCTGTGCTGCGATAGCGGCAATTCGCACACTAGATGGTGTAATCCATCGTTGGGTGTTGCGTCGCGATGAACCTACGAATCGATCTGGAGGAATGACGCCGATCAACCGGTCGAAAGAGTTCCGTTGGCTCGAAGAGAATCGGACGGAATACGCAAACCAATGGGTCGAGTGATTGGAGATCGGGTGATCGCGAGCGGCTTGGATGCAAAGTCTGTGTTCGCTCAAGCGCGAGCGGCGAGATCTCTTCGTCCGCTCGTCGTTCAAGTGCCTCAGCAAGATGAACTCCCTTTGCCGGGTGGTGATTTTGCACTCGGTCAGCTTTCGAAGCAGCATTGTTAGCGTTATCGGGCGGAATAAGGGCGGGAAACTGGCACGCAAGCTAAAGGTTAAGAAAGATGGGGAAGGGGCGAGAATATAGCGGCGTGGGCCAAGATGATCTGCACGCGGTGTGGATCTATGATGAGCAAACCCGAACGTCAAATGAAAGGCACGTTCTTGATGGAGTGCCTACTGTGGCTGCTCCTGATTCTTCCGGGCCTCATCTACTCGATCTGGCGTCTTAAACAGAGCACCCGCAACTGTCCCTCAGTATTCCGCCCGAGTCGGTGCGGGCACAGAAACTGACCACGGCCGTGATAGACCGCGACGATGGGGCGGTTGGCAGAAACCGCCGTCCAGACCACGCGGTAGATGTCGTCCACGGTCTGAATCTTCGCCTCGACGACATCCATTTCCTGTCCACCATACTCCCGGTCCCAATATGGCCCAATCAAATCAGTTATTTATAACACAGTAGTACTAGAGCATTGAGCCGGGCCAGCAAGAAGGCCATCGCCGATTCATTTCAACCCAATCCGGCGCAGATACATTTCGAACCGGCGATCGTCGCGTATTGAGTCGTAGCCGGGCCAGACCGCTAGCCAAAGCAGGCCGTTGCTTCGGTCCTGGTAGGCTTTTTCCATGTACTCGAAAGCATGATCGCGATCCCCAAGGCCGACATAGACATGCAAGAACGATAACGGCGAAACATAGCGATGGCGCGATAAGGCGAGCAGCTCATTAAGAGCGTCCTGCGCTTCCTTACGCCGTCCGGCGAGCCCGTACGCCATGCCTAGCGTGCCGAGCATGGAAGGGTTTCGGTTGCCTTCTCGAATCGCCTTCTCGAACGTCTGGATCGCCGCCGCATAGTCAGGCAGGAACATCAGCGCTATCCCCAATTGCCACTGGGCCCATTCGAACCCCGGGCTTTGTTCGAGCACCTTCCGGTATTGGGCAACCCCTTCCGGAATTCGATGCGCATAAACGAGTATCCATCCAATCTGTGTCTGCGTGATCGGCGACAGCGGATCCAGGTTGCTCGCCAGCCGAACCTCTTGCAATGCCCGGTCAAATTGCCCCCTCGCTGCCAGATAGTGTGCAAACCAGAGGTGGGCGGGCGCATAATTCGGGTTCAGTGCTATCGCGCGCTCAAAGCCCTCCTGGGCGCGGCTCCAATTCCAGTCGTACAAATTCGAATAGGCCAGGGCGGCATGCGCCTCAGCCAGTTCCGGATTGATCTCCAGGGCTCGATTCGCCGCAGCCATCGCCAGTCTCCTCGATTCCACGGGCGATCGGTCGCTAACCATAACCGTGCCGAGTTGGTTATAGCAGTCGGCCAAGCCAGCATAGGCCGGCGCATAAGTGGGATCAGCCTCGATCGCTTTCTGGTACCAGGAGATTGCTTTGTTAATCTCTGAACCCGTCCGTTGATCGAAATAATACCGCGCGCGCAGGAATGCTTCAAACGCATCGGGGTTGACAGCAACAGTGCGGCGTTGGCCGCCGGCGACACCCTTAGCTACGATCTCATGGGCAATCGCACGGGCGATTTCCATCTGCATCGTCAGCACGTCCACCAGATCCCGATCATAGGTCTCGGCCCACAGGTGACGGTCGGACCGGGCTTGGATCAGTTGCGCAGTCAGCCGGAGCCGGTTGCCCGAACGGATCACCGATCCCTCCAGTACTGCATCCACATTCAGTTCCCGAGCGATAACCGGCAGCGTCTTATCCGAATTGCGATAGCGCATCGCGGAGGTACGGGAAGTAACCCGGATGTGTAGCGCCTTGGATAGTTCTCCGGTCAGCAGCTCAGTGATCCCGTCGGCGAAATAATCCTGCTCCGCGTTCCCGGAGAGATTTTTGAGCGGCAGAACGGCGATAGAGCCGATATCCGAAGCGCCGGGTTGGCGGTTCTGGTAATACCAAAAAGCCAAGGCCGCCGCACACAAGATCGTCGTGGTACCGATCACTGCCGCAGCCCGCGTCCGGTAGCTCTTGGATGGCGGTGCCAGCACAGCTGGCGGCGGAGCTTCCTCTGGCGCTATGCCCAAAGCCGCCCCGGATGACAAATCCGCGAACTCAGGCGCCCTTCGCACTTCGGCCACGAAGCGGTAACCTCGCTTCGGTACGGTTTCGATGTAGGGAGGCTGGCCGGCCGGTTGCCCCAGTGCCTTTCGCAGGACCGAGATGTTTTGGGAGAGGTTGCTGTCCTCGACAAAGCTGTCGGGCCAGACCAGATGCAGTAGTTCGTCCTTGGACACTACCGAACCTTGATGATCCACCAGGACTATCAGGGTGTCGAGAACTTTCGGAGTCAGCGGAACGATAGCGCCGTCCTGTAAAAGAACGCGCGCCCGCCGGTCAAGACGATACGGCCCAAACTCGTAGAATTCTGCTGTTTTCAGTGGGTTAGACACATTTTAGAAATCTTTGAGGATTCTCTCAAGACGCAGGCGGTCGTTTGCGTGTACCATTTGCTTCAGAGTCGGCTTGGAACGAATGCGGAAGTCCAATGAACGATTTTACCACCGGTCCAGCACCGTGGGGATGCAGGAGGTGGGTGTTTTGCAGACACGTTCGCTCAGCTTCAGGTGTGGTTATAACGGCAAAACGTTTTGAAAAAGGAGGAGTTCATGGTGAAAATAGGGAAGGTAATCTTCGGTTGTGTTTTTCTGTGCGCAATGCAGGCTCGGGCCAGCAGTATCTATGTAACGGGTAACGGTGGTCAAAGCCTGTTTGTTATTAACTCGAGTAACGGCGCAAGCACATATGTTGGGGATTTCGGGCCAACCGTTCTTGCGGATGCTTTCAGCCCCAACGGTACTCTGTACGGAATGATCGCAGGATCTTCCGGCGCCCAACTCGCTACCGTGAATACACTCACGGGAGCAGCTACTCCGATCGCGCCGGCAACAGGTGTTTCCGGATTGTACGCCATGGCCTTTACGCCCGGCGGAACGCTTTACGCCGCGAGCTTTAGTACCAATGATCTTTACACTGTAAACCTCTCGACGGGTGCGGCCACTGTCGTTGGCAGCCTTGGATTTACCGGCGTAATGGACTTGGCCTGGGACTCGTTTAACGGTAAGATGTACGCCATCGAATCCTTTTGTTCCGGGTCTGGGCTGTACTCAGTCGATCTGACCACGGGCTCCGGCACACACGTCACCACGACTCCCGGCGACGACTGCTTAATGAGTTTGACTATCGATTCTGCAAACCGATTCCTGGCCACAGATCATTTGAACGATTCTCCGCTGTTCCAGATCAATACGACGACAGGTGCTCTCACCAACCTAGGCAATACGGGCATCAATGGTTCAATGGGAGCCGATATTGCTCCGATACCAGAGCCCTTGACGGTTCTGACTTTGGGCAGCGGTTTAGTCTTGGCATCGTTGCGCAAGAAACTTGCAAAGGAAAGGCGATAGCCGATCTGGACGCGCGCAATGTGTCGGCAATCCTACGAAAAACAACCTGCCCTAAGTGCTGGGGTTTGAGTGGTCCGCTACCTTCGGGGTCGACAGGACGGTGTGACATTCTCTGGTGACGCGCGGGACGCTCGCTCCTATTTCTCCTACGGGAACGCAGTGCGTGCGGTTGCCGACGGTCGCGTCATTACTGCAAGAGACGGGAGCTTGGGCGCTGGTGGGACCGGCCTGAACTCCACCGGCTTCTTGAGCAACTGCGCACAGGAGACGTGCTCGTAGTGTGGAAACTCGACCGACTCTCCCGTTCGCTCCATTCTAGAGAGAATGGTTGCGCGGCTGAACAGGCCGTGCGATTTCTTCTTCAAGGCGGTCTCGCAGTTTGATCATGAGGGAATCTGTTGCAGATCCATGAGTTCCGCTACAAAGACAGCTCGAATGAGGGCCGAAGTAAGACTGCTCTGCCTCAAGGAACTGCTCAGCTATCTGCGGAAATACATGGATCTCCCAAAGCTGAATATTCCGGCATTTTCACTTCCGGGCGAGGTTCACGACCAAGGCGAATGTCTGCCCTGCTTGCGGCTCCCCGGATCGTAGGACTTTCGACGCCGATTGGCCAGAAGCTACAGCGG
>JBDTAT010000218.1:0-4951 GCA_039924505.1 Bryobacteraceae bacterium | reverse complement strand
CCCACAGCGCGTCTTCCACTTCGCTTGCCAGGCGCGACGTCGCGCGGGTCAGATCGTTAAAGAACGAGGCGCCGCGCCGTTCCATCTCCGCCAGCACCTCGCGCGCCGGATGGGATAACGCCGGCGCTTCCTTCGCGCGCCCCGCCATCAGCCACGGGGCGTCCTCGCGCAGAAAAATTGCCAGCGGAGCCACACGGGTCGGGCGCACGCGCCGCGCGTCTTCGCGTTCGAACGCCGGATGCGGCGACAACCGGCCCCAGGTGACCTCGCCCGAAAGGCACAGCCGGTCCAGCAGTTCCGCGTCGTAGCGGGCCACGCGGCGCGGGAGAATTTCCGCCTCCCACGCCGCGGCCGGAATCTCATAGCCCTGCAATTGCCGGATGACTTCAAGCAGGCCGTCGACGCCATGCAATTGCGTTCCGGGAGCCGCGTGCTGCCAGCGCGCGAGAAACCGCAAAAACTCGGCCGACGTGACGGGCTCAATTTCGCGCCGCAACCGCCCGATGGTCAGGCGATGAATGCGCGCCAGCAGCCGGCGGTTGCACCATTCGATTTCCGGCGCCGGTCCTGGCGGACGAAAATGGCCACGAAGAATCTGGCCCTCGGCTTCGATCTGCGCCAGCGCTTGCGCAATCGCATCGCGCGGCAGCGCCAGACGCGCGGATAGTTCCGTCTCAGTCACAGGGCCGCACGATTCCAGGCAGCCGCGCAAGATGGCAACGACGCTCGAAGACTCCAGCGCCGCGCCGTTTTCCGGATACGCCGCCCTCGCGATCGATTGACGCTCGGCGGCGGTCCACAACAGCGTATCGCCGGCTGTAATCGTCATCGCGCGCCGCATGGATCGCAGCGTTTCAAAAAATGGCTGCCAGGCGGGTTCGGGCGGCAGCACGATGTTGGTCAATAGAAAATCGTGCAGCTCATCGGGGTCCCGCACCGGCGGACGCGCTTCGTCGATGACTTGCGCGATGGCCGTGGCGTCCAGCGCCCCGATGCCGGCCGCGTCTTCCACGCCCAGTGTGCGCCGCAATTGGACCGCGAGCGCCCGCCGCTCCTCCAGCGGCGCGTCGTCGAGATACGCGTATGGATTCGCGTTCAGAATTTCGTGGGAGAACACGGATGGCTCCGGCCGTTCCACCGCCACGGTGCGGATTGCGCCGCTGGAGATGCCATCGAGCACCGCGCGCAGTCCGTTGAGGTCCATCGCTTCATGCAGGCAGTTGGCGATGGTCTCGGTCACTAACGGATGATCGGGAATGCGGATGTCGCCGGTCAGATTTTCGCCGCACGCCGCCTGATCGGGAAACACGCCCGCCAGCAGATCGTCGGAGCGCATGCGCTGGATGGGCGCGGGAACTTTTCTGCCGCCCGAGAAGCGTGGAATCGCCAGCGCCCGCGCGGCATTCCAGCGCCAGCGCACGGTGAACATCGGCGAATCGAGCAGCGCCTGCACCAGCACCGGCTGCACGGTCTCCGCGTGCAGAAATCCAAAAACCATGTCGAGCGGAAACGAGTGCTGCTCGGCGAGCGAAATTACGATTCCGTTATCGGTCGCCGCCGCCTGCAACTCAAAATTGAAGGTACGGCAAAAGCGTTTCCGCAGCGCCAGGCCCCACGCCCGGTTAATGCGCGCGCCGAACGGCGAGTGAATCACAAGCTGCATTCCGCCGGCCTCGTCGAAGAACCGCTCCGCCACCACGGTATGAACCGACGGAACGACGCCGAGCATCGCCACGCCGCAGCGGACATATTCAACGGCCTGCTCCGCGCCGCGCCGGTCCAAGCCGCACTCCCGCTCGAGGAATTCAACGGCGTCGCCGCGCTGAGCGATTTCTTCGCGCAGCCGCGATACTTCCGAGGAGAGCTCCGCCGTGCGGCCCGGAGCTTCGCCGCGCCAGAACGGAATGCTCGGCGCCGCCCCGTGCGCATCTTCCACGCGCACGCGCCCTGGCTCCACGCGCCGGATGCGCCACGACGTCGTCCCTAGTAGGAAGATGTCTCCGGCCAGACTCTCGACGGCGAAATCCTCGTCGAGCGTTCCCACCGTAACCCCTTCCGGCTCGGCCACCACGTAGTAGTTGGCCGAATCGGGAATCGCGCCGCCGGAAGTAATTGCCGCCAGGCGCGCGCCGCGCCGCCCGCGCAACCGTCCGTTCACCTGGTCGCGATGCAGCAGCGCTCCGCTGCGTCCGCGCGCCGTGGTGATGCCATCGGACAACATTTCGACGACCGCGTCGAACGCGCTCCGCTCCAGTCTCCGGTAGGGATATGCGCGCCGCACCAGCGCGAACAGCTCGTCTTCGCCGAAACTCGCGCAAAACGGAGTGCGGCTCGAAATGGTTTCTGCCCCGGACGACGGTGCGCTCCGCACCCTTTGCGCTTCTCCGAAACTCGCGCAAAACGGAGTGCGGCCCGAAATGGTCTCTGCCCCGGACGGCGGTGCGCTCCGCACCCTTTGCGCTTCTCCGAACTCCTCGGCCGCGCACGCCGCTACGATCTGCTGCGCCAGGATGTCGAGCGGCGCTTCGGGAATTTCGAGCCGGTCCAACAATCCGGCGCGGATGGCGCGCACTAATGCCGCGCACTCAATCAACTCATCGCGCGACGTCGCAAACAGACGGCCTTTCGGCAGCGCGTGAACACCGTGCCCGGAACGGCCGACCCTCTGCAACGCGACGGCAATCGAGCGCGGCGAGCCGATCTGGCACACCAGATCGGCCGAACCAATGTCGATGCCCAGTTCGAGCGATGCCGTCGCTACCACGGCGCGCAGATCGCCGGCCTTCAAACGCGCCTCAGCCTCGTGCCGCAACGTAGCATTCAGACTGCCGTGATGCGGTAGTACGGCCCCTTCGCCCAAGCGTTGCGCCAGGTGGTGCGCGACGCGCTCCGACAGCCGGCGGGTGTTGACGAACACCAGCGTGGTGCGATGGGCCGCGATCAATTCCGCGAGCCGGTCGTAGATCTCGTCCCACATCTCGTTGCTCGCCACCGCGCCCAATTCGTCCCTGGGAACTTCCACGCCCAAATCCATCGCGCGCCGGTGCCCCACTTGCACGACGCGCACGTCGTCGCCCAAAAAATGTGCGACCTCTTCGATGGGCGCAACCGTGGCCGATAGCCCGATTCGCTGCGCACGCACGCCCGTCAGCCGGTCCAAGCGCGCCAGCGATAGCGCCAGATGCGAGCCGCGTTTGTCGTCGGCGACGGCGTGGATTTCATCGACAATCACGGTCCGCACCGTGCGCAGCATCTCTCGCGGCCGCTCCGCGGTCAGCAGAATATAGAACGATTCCGGCGTCGTCACCAAAATGTGCGGCGGGGTGCGGCCCATGCGCTGGCGGTCGCGCGATGGCGTGTCACCGGTGCGCACTGCGCTCGAAATCGGAGCCAACGCGATTCCCTGGGCAGCCGCCAACGCGGAAATTTCAGCCAGCGGGATTTCCAGATTCTTGTGAACGTCCACGCTCAGCGCTTTCAGCGGCGAGATGTAGAGCACTTGCGTTTGCGCGGCGAGAGGCCCCGCGCGCGCGGCCTTCACCAGCGCATCGAGACAAATCAGAAAAGCGGCCAGCGTCTTGCCGGACCCCGTGGGCGCTGAGATCAGCACGTCATGGCCGGAGCGGATCTGCGGCCAGCCCAGCCGCTGCGCATCGGTGACGGAGCCAAAGCGGTTTTCAAACCACTCGGAGATCAACGGATCAAAGGTTTTGAGGAACTCGCGCAAAACGGAGTGCGACGCGAAATAGTTCCTTACTCCGATGGTGGTGCGCGCCGCACCCTTTGCGCTTTCCAGTGACATGACTACCTGCTTCTATTGTCGAGGAAGTCTCTGGACAGCCGCCACCAGCTCGTCTTCGTCCGCAGGGAATACCGTCCGCAGATCCAGCACCACGCGGCCGCCTTCGATGCGCGCGATAACGGGCGGATCCCCCATGCGGAGCGCATGCTCATTCCGTGCTGCGTCCCCTGGGATGGCGATCAGCCAGGTGGCTAGCGACTGCATCGGCGTCGAGCCGCCGCCGGCGAGCGAGCGGCCTTCCATCAACTCGATACCCGGGCAATGCGCCATCAGGCGCTCGGCGCGCGCGCGGATTTCGACCGCCGGCTGCGCGATCAGACGGAGCGCCGGAATGGCGTCCCACTCTTCGAACAGCAAATGCCGGAGCGTGGTTTCAAGCGCCTGATAGATCAACTTATCGAGGCGCAGCGCACGGAACATGGGATTGCGGCGGAGGCGCGCAACCAGCTCCGCATCCCCGGCCAGCACGCCAGCCTGCGGGCCTCCGAGCAGTTTGTCGCCGCTAAACGAAACGAGGTTCACACCGGCGCCGAGGCTGTCGGCCGCCAGCGGCTCCTCGATACCGAAGGCGCGCAAATCGGCGATGCAGCCGCTTCCCAGATCCTCGTACAGCGGGATGCCGCGCTCGCGCGCGAGCGCCGAAAGTTCCGCGAGCGACGGCTTCGCGGTGAAGCCATCCATGCGGAAGTTGCTCGCGTGGACGCGCAGGATCAGCCGCGTACGCTCGTTGATCGCGTCGCGATAATCCTCGATGCGCGTCCGATTCGTCGTGCCGGCCTCGCGCAGCAGAGCGCCCGAACGCGCCATGATGTCCGGGATGCGGAAGCCATCGCCAATTTCAATCAGCTCGCCACGGGAGACGACCACTTCGTATCCCGCGGCGAGTTCGTTCAACGCCAGATAAACCGCGGCGGCGTTGTTGTTGACGGCGATGCCGGGTTGCCCCACCAAACGCTCCAGCAGCCCGGCGATGTGGACGTCGCGTTTGCCGCGGCGGCCGGCCGCGATGTCGTACTCCAGGTTCGAGTAACCGGCGAGCGCATCCATCGCAGGCAGCGGCGCCCGTCCCAGATTGGTGTGCAGCACGACGCCAGTGGCGTTGATAACGCGCCGCAGCGACGGAACACGGAGCGCTTGCAGATTGGCACG
>JBDTAT010000217.1:0-3257 GCA_039924505.1 Bryobacteraceae bacterium | reverse complement strand
GGCTTACACCGACTACCGCGGCCTGATGGATTTTTCGGCCGAGCTGCTCCGCGCAACCGCGATCGAGGCCACCGGCGCGGCAGTGGTGGAGTATCAAGGGGCCCAGCTTGATTTCGGTAACGTCCGGCGATTCACGATGCGGGAGGCGATCGTCGAATTCTGGCGCGGCGGCGACCGTCCGTCGATGGAGCAATTAAAGGATACCGAATGGCTGAAGCGGCATTCGAGCCAATCTTCAGCGGGCTATGCGCTGATGGAATTGTTCGAGCGCATCGTGGAAGAGCAGCTCATGCAGCCCACCATGATCTACGATTATCCGGTGGAGGTTTCCCCGCTCTCGAAGAACAAGCCGGACGAGCCGGAGATGGTGGAGCGGTTTGAAATTTACGCCGGCGGCATGGAGATCGGCAACGCATACACCGAGTTGAACGATCCGCGCGAGCAGCGGCGGCGCTTTGAATCGCAGACCGCGCTGCGCGAGGCCGGCGACCAGGAGGCGCACCAGATGGACCAGGATTATCTGCGCGCCATGTGTTACGGCATGCCGCCGACCGGTGGTGAGGGAATCGGAATCGACCGGCTGGCGATGCTGCTGACCAATTCGAAATCGATTCGCGACGTCATTCTGTTCCCTCTGTTGCGGCCGGAGGGCGAAATCGGGCTGGCGCGCCAACTGAAGGAACTGGAGTAAAGTGCGCGGCGGCTTCGAGTGGTTTGTCGCGGCGCGCTACCTCCGGGCCAAGCGCAAACAGGCGGTCATTTCTGTCATCACCGTGATCTCCGTCGTCGGCGTGGCGGCCGGGGTAATGGCGCTGGTGGTCGCACTGGCCGTAAACAACGGGTTCAAGAACACCCTGCAGCGGAATCTGCTGGGCGCGACCGCGCACGTCAGCATTCTCGACAAGCAAAGCGACGGCATTCACGGTTGGGAGCAACTCGCGGCGCGATTGCGGAAGCTGCCCCACGTGCGGCGCGCGTCGCCCGCGCTCTACGGCCCTGTGTTCCTGACCTCGCCGGTGAATTCGGCGGGCGCGGAGTTGAAGGGGGTGCCGGTGGATACAACCGAACCGGCGGCCGACGTGCTGCTCCACTTGAAGCAAGGGTCTTTCACGGCGCTGCGCGATACGGGCGGAATGCCCGGAATTATTCTCGGCGCGAAGCTGGCGGAGAATGCGGGCGCGATGCTCGATAGCGTGGTGACGGTGGTCAGCCCGCAAGGAGAGATGACTCCCTTCGGGCCGCGGCCGAGCTATTTCCGGTTCCGCGTCGCCGGAATTTTCGAGTCGGGCTTCTACGATCTGGATGTCGCCTGGGCCTTCACGTCGCTGGCGGCGGCGCAGAGAGTTTTCGCGGTGGCGGATGTCGTGAACTCGATTGAGCTGAAGCTGGACGATCCGGACCGCGCGCCCGAAGTGGCGCGAGCCGCCGGCGCGATCGTCGGTTCCAACTTGAGCGCGACGACGTGGATGGAACAGAACCGCCAGGTGTTCAACGCGTTCCGGATGGAGAAGCGGGTCACGGTGGTAACCATCGGATTGATCCAGCTTGTGGCCTCGTTGAATATTCTGATCGCGCTGGTAATGATGGTGATGGAAAAGCACCGCGATGTGGCGATTCTGATTTCGATGGGCGCGCGCGTCCGGCAAATCCGCAAGATTTTCATGCTCCAGGGCATGCTGATCGGAGGGGTGGGAACCGCCGCCGGCCTGACCATAGGCTACCTATTGTGCTATTTCGCCAACAAATATCAGTGGCTGAAGCTGGATGCGGAAGTCTATTCGCTGAGCTTCGTCCCCTTCAATCCGCGGTGGCAGGACGGAATCTGGATTGCAGCGGCGGCGATTCTGGTCAGCTTTCTGGCCACGCTCTATCCCGCCCGCAATGCCGCCCGCGTAGCGCCGGTGGAAGCGCTGCGCTACGAATAATTTGACCTGTGTCACATTTCCGAAACATTGCCGCGGCAAATCCGTCTATCGCGTGACGAAATTCTGCGCGCAACAAAAAGACGTAATAAAAAGCTAGACAGCATTGCCGATCTCGCGTAGAATTCAATCAGCCCGTCCGCGGTGCGTGCCCGATTTGTATGTCGTGCCCCGATGAGGTCTCTTCAGTAAGAGGCGTCGAACATGCAATCGAAATACCAGCGGCACGTACTGGCCGCGCTCCTCGCTGGATTCGCTGGGAGTTTGACGGCGGTGCCCGGGAATCCCTACTCCGTTCGAGAAAAAGCGCACTACGCGAATGATGCGACGGTCGAATTTGTCCGGCCGGGGCTGACTGTCACCATCAATTCCGCCTCGATTGCGGCGGACGGCGCCATCAAAACTGTCTACACTGTCACCGATCCCAAGGGACTTCCGTTGGATGCCGCGGGCATTTCGACGCCCGGAGTGGTGACTCTGAGTTTTGTCGCGGCCGTGCTGCCGGCGAATCAGACGCAATACACCTCCTATACGACGCGCGTGGCGACAGGCGCCGCGATTGCCTCCACGAACCAGCCCGGCGCCGACACGGGCGGCATAACTACCGCGGTGGGGCCAGGCCAGTATCAATACGTATTCAACACGAAGGCGCCGTCTGGTTTCGACGCCAGCGCCACGCATACGATCGGCATTTACGGATCGCGCAATTTGACCGACTTCAGCTTGGGAACGAATTATGCCAGTGCGGTTTTCAATTTTGTTCCGAACGGCGGCAAGGTGACCAAGATTCACGACATCATCAGGACCGCGAGCTGCAACAACTGCCACGACCAGTTGTCGGCTCACGGCGGGCGGCGGCGCGGAATTGAGATGTGCGTGCTCTGCCACACCCCACAGAATATCGACACGACCACTGGGAAGACGCTCGACTTGAAAGTGATGGTCCACGAAATCCATATGGGAGCGAGTTTGCCGAGCGTGGTGGCCGGAGCGCCGCTTGTGGTGAATGGCACGGACTTTTCGAAAGTCGTCTTTCCGGCAGATCCGGGAGATCCCCGCCGCTGCGAAACCTGCCATTCGCAAACGGCCGGCGCCGCGCAGGGGACCGCTTATCTGACGAATCCAACGCGTGCGGCCTGCGGCTCGTGCCACGACGACGTGAATTTCGCAACGGGAGTGAACCATCCGGGCGGCCCCCAGTTTGACGACGGCGAGTGCTCGACGTGCCACATTCCGCAGGGCGAGCTCGATTTCGATGCGTCCATCAAGGGGGCGCATGTGGTTCCCACCGAATCCAGAATGCTATACGGACTCGTGGTGAAGCTAACCAATGTG
>JBDTAT010000216.1:0-3137 GCA_039924505.1 Bryobacteraceae bacterium | reverse complement strand
GCGCCGCTGACGACCGCGCGCCGCACGCCGCCCCGTACGCGGTGCTCAGCTATGGTTACTGGACGAAACGGTTTGGCCGGCGGCCCGATGTGCTGGGCAAGGTCATCCGGATTAACCATGCATCGCTTACCGTGATCGGCGTAACGCCTCCGGAATTCTTCGGCGAGACCGTCGGCGAGGCGCCCGACATGTGGATTCCCATCATGATGGAGCCGGACGTGAAACCGGGACGGGATTGGCTGCACGACGACGAGAGCGTGGTGGAACGCTTGATGTGGCTGCAGGTGATGGGACGGCTGAAGCCGGGTGTCGCGATGAAGCAGGCGCAAGCCAATATCAGCCTCGTGTTCCATCGGATTCTGAGCGGTTACCAGATCGTGAACCTCGACGCCGATCATCGCCGCGACCTGCTCGGCCAGACCATCCAACTTCGCGAGGGCGCGCGCGGCATCAGTTCACTGCGGGGCCAATTCGCGCAGCCGCTTTATTTATTGATGGCGGTGGTGGGGCTGGTGCTGTTGATCGCGTGCGCCAACATCGCGAACCTGCTGCTGGCCCGGGCTACCGCGCGGCAAAAGGAGATCGCGGTGCGCCTCGCGATGGGAGCCGGCCGATGGCGTCTCGGCCGGCAATTGTTGACTGAGAGTCTGCTGCTTGCGCTGATTGGAGGGGCCGCCGGCGTGCTGTTGGCCGCATGGGGCAGCCGCATTCTGCTGCGAATTGTCTCCAGCGGAACGTCGGCCGTTCCCCTGGATGTCCGCATGGACGTGCGCGTGTTGGGCTTTACGTTTGGCCTCTCGATTCTGACGGGCGTTTTGTTCGGATTGGCGCCGGCGTTCCGGGCGGTGCGCGTGGATCTGGCGCCGACGCTGAAAGAGAACTCGCGCGGCGTCATCGGCCGCGCCGGCCAGATCAGCCTCGGCAAGATCCTGGTGGTGGGGCAGATCGCCATTTCGCTGCTGCTGCTGATTGGCGCCGGATTGTTTATCCGCACGTTGCGGAATCTGGAGAACGTGGCGCTGGGTTACCAGCGCGCCAAACTTGTGGTGGTGTATATCGAATCCGTGTCGGCTGGATATAAGGATCAAGCCGCGGCCGATCTCTACCTGCGGCTGCTCGACGAGATCCGGGCGTTGCCAGGAGTCCGGAGCGCCACCTTTTCGCAGAACGGCTTGTTTGGCGGTTCCGAGTGCGGCACCGGCCTCTACGTCCAAGGCTACACACCGCGGAAGAAGGGAGACACCGGCGCGCGCTGCGACACGGTGGGACCGGATTATTTTTCTGCATTAGGGATTCCCTTGCTGCGAGGCCGGGAACTGGGGCGGCAGGATACCGCGGCCGCAACTGCCGGCTGTGTGATTAACCAGGCGATGGCGCACGATTTCTTCTCGGGGCGCGACCCGATCGGTAAACATATCCGCGATCTGTTTCCCGGATCGAAGTTCGAATGCGAGATTGTGGGCGTGGCGCAAGATGTGCGGGACCACAACCTGCGGGGCAATATTCCGCGGCGCTTTTATATTCCGGTGACGCATCCGATGGGAGGCACGCCGCCGGGCGTCAATTTTGAAATCCGCACGTTCGCCGATCCTGCGGGTGTGGTTTCGGCGGTGCGCAGCAGGATACACGAGATCGACAAATCGGTGCCGATTCTGAACGTCGCCACGATGGATGAACTGGTGGACAAGCGCGTGCTGCAGGAACGCATCATCGCCGAACTCTCTACCTTTTTCGGCGCACTGGCACTGCTGCTGGCGTCCATCGGCTTGTATGGCGTACTCTCCTACGCGGTGGCGCGGCGGACGAATGAGATCGGCATCCGGATGGCGATTGGAGCCGGGCAGCGGACGGTGATCTGGATGATCCTCCGCGAGACGCTGGTGCTGGTGGTGGTAGGCGGCGTGATTGGAATCGGAGCTGCCATGGGCTTGGCGCGGCTAATTTCGAGTCGTATTTACGGCGTCAGCGCCGCCGACCCGGTGACCATGGCCGCAGCGGCCGCGACGCTGATCGCCGTCGCCATGTTCGCGGCGTGCTTTCCAGCCTTCCGCGCCGCCCGCGTGGATCCGATGATGGCTCTGCGGGTGGAATAAACCGGCCGCAACGCGACCGCGTGCCGGCGCGCACGGCCCGGAATGGCCCTTACCGAGCCGCTCGCCGTGGGTACCTGCGTGGTTGGGTTCTTGCCGAAATTAGCGGAAAAGTTTTGGGGATGCGCGCTTTGGCTGATCTTTACGGGCTTTCAGCGCACGCCGAGAGCGCCTCGAACATCGGCGAATCGTAACCGAGCCGCTCGCCGTCGGGGAGCGGTTGCCGTGGGCTTCTCAGCGCCCCTACTTCGCCGCACCCAGACGGCCGGCCGCGTAGAGGCGCCGGTCCATGCGTGAAAGCTTGGATTCAATCGCGCCCGTCAACAGGCGCGTATGCGGAATATCGCAAAGGTAAAAGGGGATGTCCCACACGTCGTCGTCAGTAGTCATCCAGTCCAGGCGGTCGAAACGCGTGAGATTCACCGGGCGCGAGTAGCGGCGCAGAGTCTTTTCACCGCGCGGGTTGTAGTAGTGCTCGAAGTAGGACATCGCCAACTCGCGCAGAGTTTTGTAAACCGGCTCGCGATAGCGGAGACCGGAATAGTTGGACTTGGCGATGGCGCCCCAACGTCCGCGCCGGCGAAAAACGGCGAGCACATGATCGTCGTCGCGAACCGCTTCCAGATCCACCAGTAGCGGCGGAAAGCCAAGCAGGCGCAAGGCGGCCGCGCCGAACAGCGCGCCTTCCATGCAATGGCCAAGCCGGTCGCGCAGCACGCGGCGCGGTGAGCGGCAAGTGGCCCCGCTCTCCTCCTGGTTGTAGTGGATCCGGTCGTCGAGGAAACGTTGGATTTTTTCCGGCGTGTTCAGGCGATCGAAAATCCGCAGCTCCGCGGGACGAAATCCGTTTGTCGAGGGCATCAGGCGGCTTGCTGGCTGGCGCGGAAACGCGAGCGGACCACTTGCACAATCATAGGTGCGACGGAAATGAAGACGATCAGCAATACGGCTTTGTCGAAATTTTTCCGGACGAAGGCCACGCCACCGAGATTGTAGCCGCCCAGCACCATCAGCAGCACCCAGCCGATTCCGCCGAAAATATTGAAC
>JBDTAT010000215.1:0-4424 GCA_039924505.1 Bryobacteraceae bacterium | reverse complement strand
CAATTACGGCGTGGAAGCGTTCACGGCGCCGTTGATCCGGGATTGCCAGAAGAACGGCCTGCGGCATGTGGAAGTGCGGGAGCAGAGCATCGAAACATTTCTGGTGGAGGCGGAAGGGCAGGGGCGTCAATGGGACGCGGTCCTGTGTTTGGGCGTGCTGCACCATTTTCACACGGGATACGGAGACCATCCCGAGGCCGGGCAGCTGGACGCGGCGGCGCTGCGCGTACTCTATGAGCGTTTGGGAAAGGTCACGCGCCAGGCGCTCTATTTGTGCGTGGACACGACGCGGATTGCGGATCTGGACGCGTTTCTGGATGAGCTGTGCCGCGCCGGAGAGTTCCTGAGACCGAAGTTGCTGGGATGGTCGTGTTCGGCGACGGGGCAGCGGCGGCCGCTGTGGGAGATTCGGAAGAGCCATGCCTAGAATGCGCCTGGCGCTGCAACTGCGGTCGGTTGAAGTGGGGATCGATGTCGACCTGCCGGTGTGCGGGAACGATTGCTTGCTGCGCGATACAGCCAGGCTGGTGAGCGCGCTGCCGGGAGGCATGGCGCGGGACGAAGGCGAGACGATTTCGGCGCGGAATCTGGTGCTGCGCACCGGCGCGAATAGTTTGATCAAACGGCGGAAGCATGTCCGGTCCGAGACCACGCCATTCTTCGGTTTGGAGTTTTCCTTCGACCGGGAACGGCACCGGACGGCTTTCGATCTGCTACGCAAACACCGTCCGCCGTTCATCAGTTTGCCAATGGGCGAGTGCGAATGCTCCTACGAAGTGGAGTTCGTCGAGGGGCTTCTGCCGTGCCCGCGGCCGTCGATGCTGGCGGCGCAACTGGCGAGCAAGTACCGGGTAGAGCGATTTCAGAACGCCGCGGAAGCGCGTCTGTTCGTGGAGCGGAGTTGGAAAACGTTGCGGGCGCTGCACGCGATGGGAATTCAACATGGCGACCCGACGTACTACAACTTCCTGATGCGCGGCGAGGACGCGATACTGATCGACCTGGACGATCTGATGTACACTGGCGCGCCGGTATCGGAGTGGGATTTCGGCGTGTTTCTGTTGCACTCCTGCGCTCCGGTGCTGGCGGAATTTCTGCCAGTGGAGGAGTTGGCGGAGGTAGGCGCCGCGCTGTTTGACGAAGTTGCGGCGGCGCGGGGCGGAGGAGCATGGAAGGAGTTTCTGGGCCTGGCGTTGATGCAGGATTTGCAATCCAACCACGCGACCAAGGAACTGGTCCGGACGCGATTGGAACAGACCGCGCAACACATTCATCTGGACGATTTGAGCGCGAAGCTGGCGTTGGTGGGAGCGGCCGCGCAGACGCCGGACGCGCCGACGGCCGGGCCGCGATCCACGTGGTCGCAGGCTGAAGTGACGTGGCGCCAGCAAGGTTTGCGGGGGATGCGCGCGCTGGTGGAGCAACAGGAATCGCGGGCCGCGGAACTGGAAGTGGCGGCGGCGGAACGGCTGGACGCGTTACATTCCACGGAGCGGGCGCGGAGCGAGATGCAGTTGGAGGCGGAACGGCGGGGGGCGCTGCTGCAGGAAATGGGCAAGCGGGCCGCAGGGTTGGAGACGGCGGCGGCGGAACGGCTGGCGGCGCTGGAGGCTACAGACGCCGCATTACAGGCTACCCGCGCCGAGGCAGTAAGCAGCCAGAGAAGCCTGGAACAGTCCGAGGCCGAACTTCGCGGGGCGCGGGAGCGGGCCGATGAATTGGAGCGGCGGCTCGACCGGCTGGCACGGCAGGACGCCGCAATTTCTCGGCAACTGGAAGATATGCGGAACGAAAACCTGCTGGGATACGCGCGGAGGCGTCTAAAAAGACCGAAAACCAAAACCTGATGGTGACAGGAATCTCCGAAATCCGCCGCTGCCGCGGGATGAAGACCGGAGAATTAAGCGTTCACGCCTGATTTTTTGCGGTACAATTCAACGAGAACGGACTCGAATGGAGCAGTATCCACTAGTAACCATCGTTACGCCTTCTTTCAACCAGGGCCGATTTATTCGCGCCACGATTGAGAGCGTGCTTTCGCAGGATTATCCGCGTATCGAATATATTGTGATGGACGGCGGGTCGACGGATGAAACGGCGTCGGTGGTCAACGGCTTTAAGGGCCGGCTGCAATGGATTTCCGAGAAGGACCGGGGCCAATCGCACGCGATCAACAAAGGGTTCGCCATGGCGAACGGGCAAATTGTGTCGTGGCTGAATTCCGACGACATCATTCTTCCGGGATCGGTGTCGCACGCCGTCCGTACGCTCCAGAAAAATCCGGAGGCCGGCGCGGTTTATGGCGAGGGATATCAGATCGATATCGACGGAAACGTTAAAAGCCGGTTTCCGCCGACGGTGCCATTCAACTTGTGGAAACTGGTTTACTTGTCGGACTATATTTTGCAGCAAACGGTCTATTTCCGGAAACAGGCTCTCGAAGCGGTCGGCTATCTGGATGAGAGTTTGCATTGGGGAATGGACTGGGACATTCTGATCCGGCTGGGCAAGCGGTTTCCGCTGGAATACATTCCGGAGTACATGGGTTGCCTGCGCGAATATGAGGCGGCGAAAACGTTTTCCGGCGGCGGCAAGCGTTTCCAGGAATTGGCGCGGATCATGCGCCAGCATGGCGGAAGACGATATCCGCCCGGATACGCGCTCTACGGCTTGGACACGTATTCGAAAATATGGTGCGACTGGATTGCGCGTTACAGCCCGCGAATGTTGAATGGAGTTTCCAGCCGCGCGCAAGGCTTCGTTTCGCTGCTCTGCCGTTACCTGATGGAGCGAACCATCCGGGAGGCGCAGGGTTGGTACAGCGACGGCTGGGCCGGAACGAAAGTGCAGTACATGCTGCCTCCGGGCAGCGGGCGGCTGCGTATCCAGGGAGTGCAACCGGATTTGGGATTGCGCGTTCACGATCAGAAATTGCGGATCGAGCGGAATGGAGTTTTAATTGAGCGGGCTCCTCTGCCGATCGGCGAATTCGAGCTGACGATTCAGTGTCCGCCGGCGGCGGCGTCGGCGGCGGAAACACTGACGCTGAAGGCGTCGCGCTTTTTAGTAGCCGGCAAGTTTGGAGGCGATTTGCGGCGGCTGGCGTACGTATTGAAGAAGGTGGAGTGGATCTGAGGCGCGCGGGCGGCGTTTACCGCAGGCGCATTTTGAATACGCGAAAGTTCAGAATGCGCGGATCGCCGGGCGTGGCTCTTCCGCCGCCGTCCACGTGGAAACGGAACGCGACGGACTTCCCGGGCGCGGCGGGAAGGTAAAGTTCCACGGTCTGGCGCTTGCCGGCCGTGACGGACTGAACCTGGCGGCCGGCTGCGTCGAAGATTTTCAGCAGTAACGGCTTGCCTCCCATGCCGGGCCCCGGCTCGAGTTCCAGCGCAAGTTTTGCAGCGCCGGGCTTCCGCGTGCGAATCATAAAGGCCGCGTCATTGTTTACCCAGCGGAAGGTTTCTCCCTGAAAAGTCTCGAGAGGATACCAGCCGGTGCCCAGCGTGATGCCCGCATCGGCCGGAAACGCAGCGGCCCGCGGCGTCTCGAAGTTCCTGAGAAAGCCGGCGCGGAACACGCGAAAATTAAGGATGCGTGGATCGTTGGAGGTTCTCTTTCCTCCACCTTCGACCTGGAGCCGGTAGGAGACGGTCGAACGCGAGACCGGTGGGAAGAGTTTCAGAATTTCGCGAGAGTGAATCTCGGCTGCCTGCACCTGGCGGCCGGCCGGATCCAAAACGCGGATGACCAGCGGCTGGCCTCCGGCGCCAGGCCCAGGCTCAAGTTCCAACTGGAGGGGACCATCCTTGGCGGTTACCGGGGGAACGGTAATGATGGCGTCGTTGTCGACCCAACGGAACAACTCCCCGTGGTACGTTTCCGGCGGGTACCAGCCACTCCGGAGTTGAATGCCGCTGCCGCCCAGAACGATATCATGCCCCGCAGCGGCCGCGGCGGCGCGCGTTTGGACTGCAATTCCGAACACGCGGAAATTGAGAACGCGCGGATCGCCAGGAGTTTTTGTGCCGCCGCCGTGCGTGAGCAGGCTGAGCGTTACGGGCGCCTGGCTGCTGCCGGAGAAGGCCGCGAGCGGCGCCGTGACCGTCTCACGGCCGCGCGGGGAAACCGAAAGCAAGATCTTTCCCTTCGGACCAACGATGGTGACTACGCATCGCGCCGCGCATCCGGGACCGGCTTCAAGATCCAACTGCAAATCGCCGGGCGTAGAAGTGACAGGAAGATAAATCTGCGCGCCAGTGGAGACCCACCGGAAGTGCTGGCCGCTTGAGGTCTCCTCCGGATACCAATTAGGACCGAGGGCGAGGCCGGCGCCGGGTTGAAGAATATCGGAAGTTTGGCCCGCGGTTTCAAAGCCCACGTACAAAAGGCGCGCGGTTACGATCCGGTCGTCATGGTTGGTC